>CAIPBN010000191.1 GCA_903863315.1 uncultured Verrucomicrobiota bacterium
ATCTGTTCCGTGACAAAGCGGTCGTAGGGCGTGTCCTCGTTGAAGGCTTGAATCACGTAGTCGCGGTAACGCCACGCGTGCGGGAAGCTGGCGTTGCGGCTCAGACCATCGTTGCCATTGGACTCGCCATACCGCGCGACATCCAGCCAGTGCCGCCCCCAGCGCTCGCCGAAATGCGGCGAGGCGAGGAGTTGGTCCACCAGATTGCCGATTGCCGATTGCCGATTGCCGATTGAGCACGCGCGCTCGAAGGCAGCAACCTGCTCAAGGGTGGGCGGAAGTCCGAGGAGGTCGAAGTGCAACCGGCGGATCAACTTGGCGGGGGCGGCATCCTTCGCGGGGGTGAGCTTGGCCGCCTCCACCTTCGCAAGGATGAAGGCATCGAGCGGGTCGCGCGGCCAGTTCTTCGTGGCTACGGCGGGCGGTTTGGGATTGGTCACCGGCTGGAAAGACCACAGCGACGTTTTGTCCGTGGGCGCGGGCTTGCGGGCGGACTTCGGCGCGTTCACCCGCGGGTCGGGGGCACCCATCTTCACCCAGGTCACGAAGTCGTTCACCACGGACTCGGGCAGGCGGTGCTTGGGCGGCATCTCCGGGCCTTCGTAGCGCAGAGCTTGAATGAGGAGGCTTTCGTCGGGCTTGCCAGGCTGCATCACCGGACCGGACTCGCCGCCGCCGAGCATTTCGCCCGGGCTGTCGAGCAGGAGTTTTCCGCCGACCTTCTTGGCGTCCGCCGAATGGCACTCGTAGCACTGCTTGACCAGCACGGGACGGATCTTGCTCTCGAAGAAGGCCCGCCGCTCGGGGGTCATGTCCGCCGCAGGCAGCAGAGCCGTCAGCAGCACCGCCACCACGCCGCCAACGACGGGGCGGCGGGCAGGCGATGGAAGGCGCGGTGGCATGTTGGGTGCAGAAATCAGAAACCTAGACGTTGGAAGGCGGCGGCGATTCGGATTGAAAGTCCACCCACGGACGAGGCCGACCGGAGGTCAGCGCATCTCCCCGGCCATTTCGAGGAGCGCCTCCACCATCTTCACGGAGGCCTGAGGTTCCAGCGCGTTAGTGCCGGCCCAGGTCTCGTAGCCGCCCAGAGCGAAGTGCCGGGGAGTGGGCATGTAACCGTAGTAGCCATGCGCCAGCTCCACCATGAAGGATTGCGCGAACGGGCTGCGCTTTTTGAATTCCAAGCCGGTCTCGGCAAAGGTCTCGCAGGGCGTGGTGCCGATGCAGATGTCGCCGATGCGGAGGGTCTGCACCGGCGTTTTGGTCTGCGGACTGGCCTGGGCAAGGCGCAGGACACGGCCGGCGTAGATGGCGGAAAGGTTGGCCTTGCCCAGCGGCCCGGTGGCCTTGCCGTCGGCTTCCTTGGCCCACGCGAGCAGCTCGGGCTCAATCTTGCGCCAGGCGACATGCTCCAGCTCGCGATACCGCGCGGCGAGCGGGGCCGCATCCTGCCACTTCACCTTCGCCAACGCGGCATGGACTTTGCCGGCCACATCCTCGGCCACATGCCGCATCTGCGCGTAAGGCGGCTGGCCCGGCCGGGGCGTGCGGAAGTTGATGTTGTTCACGTCGCCGCTGGTGCCATTGGCCATCAGCGCCACAAAGGGCGGGTCGTTCTCCGCCCCCGGCTGCAGCTTTTTCAGCGCTTCGCAATAGATGCCATAGTAATCCGCCGAGATGTGCCCGCCCCCAACACCTCCGACATAGTGCAGCGAGTAGGCGGAGAAGACGGAGATGAGCCGCCCGCCCGGCTCGCGCAGCGCGATGAATGAGACCGTCGGGTCGGTCGGTCCGGCAGGCTCGACGAGATCCGCACTGCCGCCGGGAGGGTTCATTTTCACCTTGTCCGTCTTGGTGCCGAACGGCGTGACCGGCACGGTGCCTTCCTTCATGAACCAGCGGCGGTTGAAGACATGCTCGGGAGCCTCGGCGGTGCCGAAGGCGACTTGCGCGGGCCGCAGCAGATTGGCGGCGTTGCGCACGCCATCGGCGATGCGGCGGGCGACGAAGCGCTGGTAGTCATTCAGGTCGCGGTCGGAGAAATAGCCGCGCGGATGGTCGCCCAGCGCGCTGGCGGCGGAGTGCGTGTGCGTGCCGGAAATCATCACGTTCGCGGCGGGGATGCCCGTGGCCTCCTCGACGAGCTTGCGCGCCTCCACGCTCACGCTCCGGTGCAGGCCGAGCAGGTCGCACACGACGAGGGCCAGGCGCGTCGTGCCATCATCCAGCACCAGGCAGCGGGCGAGCAGCTCGTCATGCACATGCGTGGCGGGAAACGGGAGGAAGCCACCGATGATGTCGGAGCCGAGGGGCGGCGTGAGGTTGCAGGTCGCCGCGCCGGCGCGAAGCTGTTTCGGTTGCGGCGCGGCGGCGTGAGCGGTGGTGGCGAGGACGCTGGCGAGGCAAAGCAGCCAGAGCCACCGGCGGAGAGCTTCAAGTGGTTTCATGTTGCAGTGGTGGAGTCAGGCCGCGATGAAGCCGCAACTCCGCACGAAGTGGAAGCCGTATTTCCTTCCGGAGTCAGTAGGCGCTCAAGCCTCCGAGGCGGATGCTGGTTTTCACCGGTTCCATCTTGATGAGATTCACGGCCTGGCGCGGCATCGAGATGGCGATGGCGGTAAGCTTGATCGGGTAGTCGATTTTGCGGTTGCCGGTGCCGTTGTGCTGCCACTGGAAGGCGTTCTGGCCGGGGCTTTGCAAGTCGATGGGCGAACGGGCGGTGATGGGGAACTGAAGGTGGTTCCAGCCGTCGAAGTTCAACCCGGCTTGCTCGGGCCAGTCATAAACATCCGTGCCGTAGCCGCCGGTGCCGGCGGAGAGCCAGCGCTCACCCTCGGCATCTTCGATTTCCCAAAATACTTTTCCCCACGAGGAATTGCCCTTCACCCGCAGCACGACGGTCGCGGGCGTGCCGGGGAGCGCGGCGGGTTTGGCCAGCCGCAGGAACGTGTATTCCTGCATGAGCGCGGGGCACGCGCCGTCGGCGAGGAGTTCGAGTTCGAGACAAGCGCCGGCCTGTTCGTCCTTCACTTCGCACAATTCGTATTTTCCAGGACGACGGAAGGACGTGCTGTTGATGGGCGCTTTGGCGGGCACGTCGATGCGCGGGTCCACGGCCCGGTCGAGCTTCCAATCGGCGAGCTTGTCCATTGGGTTCGCGAGGGTGAGTTGCGCGTTCGCGGGCGGTTGCTCGCGGGGGAAGGTGCGTTCGCCGAGCGCGGCGACGGCTTTCAGCACGACGGGGCTGGTGAGGTAATTCGCGGCCTCGGCGATGCGCAGCTTGAGCTGACGGGCGGAGGTTTTCTGCGTGGTCGAGCGGCCGAGCATTGCGGTGTGCTTCACGGTCGCGTCGGCCGCGAACTCAAGCGTGGCATCGAGTTCGCCGCGTGCGGTCCAGAGGGCGTAAACAAACTCGCCGTCGCGCTGGAACTCGAGCGCATACACCGTGGGCGAGCCGGTCGGGACCAGCCGCACGAACTTCGCGCAATCGAGCACCAGCGTCGCGGTGGCCACGGCGGGATAGGTGGGCTTGGGATACACCTGCGGGTTGTGTGTGAACGCGCCGTCGCCCCAGACCGTGTGGTAGTAGCTGAAGGTCACGTCCGGCAGGCCGAAGGTCGGGATGAGCGGCTGCCGCCACGCGTGGCCGATGAGCACGTCGCGCACGTTCCATTCGGCGTGGCGCTCGAGGCCGAGGTTGCGCGAGCGACGGGCCTTCCACTCGTAGCAGGCGCTGAGGGGAATGTCGCCGTAGCCGAAGTGGCGGGCCACTTCCTGGTTCACCCAGTTCTCGCGCCCCACGCTGATTTCCGGCGGCATGGTCATGCCCACGCTTTCCTCGCCAATGAAATCGATGTGCTCGCGCGGAACCTTCGCGCGGAAGAGCGAGGCGAGCAGGCCGGGGTTCACCATGCCGGAGTTGCCGACGACGAGCTTGAGGTGCGGCGCATGCTGGCGGTAGGCGCTGGCGATGAAGTTGAGATGGTCGGCCTTAGCCTGGTCGTAGGCGCGCTGCTTTTCATCCACCTCGGTGTTGCCGCCGACGAGTTCGAGCGGGAACGGACCGCCGCCGCTTTCGTGGAAAATCAGCGCCATCGTTGCGTGCGGATACTTCGCGACCTTGTCCTTGATGAGCTTCTCCATCTCCTGCGCGGCCACTGCCGGGTCCTTGCTGCGCGGAGCGAGGCGGGGCAGTTGTGTGGTCGTGAGTTTCCATGGCGCGCCGACCGCCTCGCTCTCGACGTGCGTGCTGCGGATGCCGGCCTTGAGCAGCAGCGGGCCGGTCACGGCGATATCCTTGATGGTTCCGTGCGCTCCTCCGAAATTCCACGTGAAGTAGGGCGACTCGTAGCCGGCCTTGCGCGTGTCGGCGGGGATGAGGGAAAAGTAAGCCGTGTGTTGTAGCAGCGCGGCTTTGTCCGCGCCGGTGAGTTGAAAATCCACGCGATACCAGCCGAGTTCGCGCTGCGCAAAGGATGCTTCCACTTTCACGACCTCGCCCGCCTGTGCGAAAGCGACGGTCTTGCTTCCCTGCCCCAGCGTCTTGCCCGCGAGATCGCGGACGGTCCACGCGAGTGTGGCGTCAGTCTTCTCGCGAGCGTGCAAAGTAGCCGTCATCGCGGGCGTTTCGCCGGGCTGGTAAATGTTGCCGAAGGCGGCGGGCAGGATGTGCATCTCGACCGGCGGGCGTTCGAGCGTGGCGGCGAAGACGTGGACGCCGCTGCGGTCGTCCGCGGGTTTGCGCGAGCGGTCCACGTAGAAGTTGTCCTTGTCGTTGCGCTTCCCGAGCACCTCGAAGTCGAGCCACGCGGGTTTCTCTTGGAAGATGATTTCCTGGATGCTGCCGGAATCAATGCGGCACTCGACGAGATAGAGCGGGAGCGTCTTGCCGCCGCTGCGTATCTCGCCGACTTGCTTCACGCCGGCGGGCAGCGGCTCACCGGCGCGTGGGAGGACAATCTCGGTGTCGGCGATGGCGGGGCCGCGGCCGACCTCGGCACCGGGGAGAAATTTCGTAAGGCGCGCGGTGACGATGGGGACTTTGTCCGGGTCATCCTCGACGGCGCAGAGCAGCCACGCGCGGTGATACTGCGCGACGGGCACGCTCCAGAGCAGGCTCTCAGGCATCCCATCGAAGGGCGTGCGCGCGAGGTAGCCGTCGCATTCGAGATAGAAGCTGCCGAGGTTTTCGCGGCACACGCCGGTGTCGGCGTTGCCGGGACCGTCGGCGACGAGCAGCGGGATGCCCGCGATGGTCTGCACGCCCGCGGGCTTGCCGCCGACGGTGACGCGCGCATCGGCGAGCGCGCCGGGATTGGCGATTTTGTTCACGTCGAGCACGAGGTGCTTCGCGCTGAACGGCGAGGTGGAAATCCGCTCTTCCTTGAGCGACGCGTGTGCGGGCAGCACGAAAGTGAGCGCCGTGACGCGCGATGCGCTGTCGAAGCGCCCGGCGTAGCGGCCTTCGAGCCACAATTGCGTGCCGAGCGCGTCGGGCCGCAGTTCGAGCTGGATGAACTTCTGCGAGGCGGCGGGGAAGCTTTCCCACGTCGAGGCGATTTGCAGTTCGCGGTTCGGCTCGTAACGCGAGCGCAGATTTGGGCGCGTGTGGAAGGTGAGATTCCACGCGGCCTTCGGGTCCTTGGGCCCGCGCTCGCGGAAGGTGAGGCCGACGTCGCGGAGGTTCTGGCGTTCCTTCAGCGTCTTCGGCACGGCGACGAGTTTGCCCGCCGGGTTGAGTTCGTTCACGGAGCGCACAACGGCCTTGTCGTAGAAGCTCGCGAAGGTGCGGACATCCAACACGCGCTCGGCGCCGTCAGCGTTGCGGAGCTTGAGGGCCATGAGCGCGGGATAGCTGCCGAGGCGGAAGCTCACGGAAGCGGACGTGGCATTCGCGGGAAGGTCGAGCGTGTGTTCGGTCGCGTGCAGCGCCGTCTTCACGCCGCCCTCGGTGACGAACGCGCCCGCGGGCGGCGGATTGATGCGGTGAATCTCAATGTCATCAAAATCCACCGCCGTGGTGCCGTTGAAATTGAAGCCCACGAGCGGCGCGCCGGGCACCTCCGACTGCGCGAACTTGCGCAGCACGCCGTCGTTCTCGACGAAGAGTTCCAGCGTCCGGCCCCGGCTGCGGACGAGCGCGTTGTGCCACACGCCGTCGGGCATGAGGCGCAGGTCGAGCTCCTGTTCATTGCCGCCGGATGCCGCGAGCAAGCCGGGCGCGGGCGGGCGGATGCCCATGAGCTTCTCGGAAATGGTGAGCACGCTCGACGTGTGCGTCTTGCGGTCCGCCGCCGCGCCGCAGACGAGCGTGAGCGTGAAGGCTTTCTTGCTCTCGCGCGGGAAGGCGAAGCGGAAGCGGAACTCGTAATCCGTCACCGGCGCGCCGCGTTGCGGGAAGAGGAAGAGGCCCTTGTAAACCTCGGCCGATTTGTTGTCCGGCGGGCGAAAGGCGAGGGTCTTGAGGCTCGGCGGGGCCTCGTGAATCGCGCACGCCGCCGTAAAGCCCGCCGGATGATTGCCGGTGTGGTCAAACGCCTCGGTGAAGATGATGCGACTCTCGGCGGCGGAGAGATGTCCGGCGGCAAGGAGGAGTAGGGCGAGGAAGGGCGCGCGGCGGTGCGGGCTGGTCGGGAGGCTGTGGTTCATAAATTGAATCGCGTTCGGCTGGCTCGGCTGACTGGCGGCGTGGCGTGGTCAAAACACACTCACATCCTTCACCCGCACCTTCGTCTCCGGCACTGGGGCCATCTCGGTGATGAGCAGGGCGCGGCGCGGGAGCGTGACGGCGAGGCCGGTGACGCGCAGGCCGGGCCGCCAGCGCTCGGGGATTTCGAGCCGGAGGAAATGCCAGCCGTCAAAATTGACGGCGAGCTTGCCAGGCCAGTCCCAATACACGCCGGTGGTCAGCCACTTCTCGCCTTTGGCGTTGGCCACTTCCCACATCACGTCGCCCCAGCCGGAGTTGCCGCGCACCCAGACGCCGACGCTCGTGTTCGTGCCGGACGCGACGACTGGCGCGCGGAATTTGAGGAACGCGTATTCGTGCAGGAGGTCCCACGACACGGGCTGCGTGGGCTTCAACTCGACTTCGAGACAGCGGCCTTTCTCGGCGTCCTCGACAGTGCGCAGCGCGAACTCACCCTGCGTGCGATGCGGGAGATTCCAGCCGGTGGTGCGTTCGAGGCGCGGCTCCTTCGCGGAGGAAAGCTCGACGCGCGCGAGGTCGGTGAGGGGTTCAACGACCTGCACGTTTCCGGGCGGCGGTTCGTCGGGGAACGACGAGCGGCCCGCAGTGATGCGCTCGAGTTTCGCCGTCGTGGTGACGTAGCAAGCGCCTTCGCCGGCCTCGAAGGTGATTTCGCGCCCGCGTTGTTTGCGCTCGCGGCCATACAAATCAGTCACGGTCACTTCGGCGTCGGTGGCGAAGGTGAGCTTGGCCTCGCGTTTGCCGCGCGGTGCCCAGAGCGCGTAGAGGCGGTCGGCGGGGCGGCGGAATTCCAGCGCGCAAAGCGAGAGCGAACCAGTGGGCAGCACGCCCGCGCAGGTCGCGCCGTCGAGCACGCGCGTGACCGTGGCGAGCGCGGCGTAGGACGGCTTCGGATACATATAAGGATAGCGCGAGCACAAGCCGCCGGAGCCCCAGATGGTGTGGTAATAGCCCTTGCCCGCGTCGTGGATGAGGCCGAGGGGAACGGTGTGGAAGCCGTAGGCGCGCGCCTGCAAGGCATCGCGCACATACCACTCCGCCTGCCCGCCGAGGCCGAGCGCAACGTCGCGGCGGCCGACCCATTCGTAGCACGCGGTGATGGCGGCGTTGGTCGCGCCCGTGACGCGCGCGGTCTCGCGCAGCAGCCACGCGGACTGCATCCCGCCCGACACGGGGCGCTCCGGGATGAACGTCTGGCCGAGGTCCTCGACGGCGACGTAGTCCACGAGGTCGCGCGGGAAGCCGCGGCGGAAGAGTTCGCCGACCATCGAGCAGCCGTCGCCAGAGTTGCCGAACTGGGTTTTCAGGCCGGGGAATTTCTCGCGCACCATGCGGGCGAGGCCGGTGAGGATTTCCACGCGCGTCTTCCAGGCCAGCTCGTCGGCGTCCTTCAGCGGCGGCGGCTTCTTCCCCCACAACTCGGAGGGGTCGGGCGCGCCGCTGGCGGAGGATTCGTGCCAGAACATCACGGTGTTCACGCTCGGGTGCGCCTTAAGCGTGTCGCGGATGTAAGCCTCGTAGGCGGCGACCTTCTCGGCGGTGGTGCCGTTGGTGAGCAGCGTGCCCTTCCAGAAGACGCACCACGAGTAGAGGTCGTGGACCTTGCTCACCGCTTCGGTGACGGGCGGGAGGTTTGCGTGGCGCAAGCCGGCGCGCTGATACATCGGGCCGACGCGCTCGAAGTCCGGCGCGCCGCCGTGCGCCCAGTGAAACCACCACGTGCCGTGCGGCGACTCGAAGCCGGCCTTGCGCGTGTCGGGCGGGAGCAGGACGAAGGTGGAGCGGTTGTCGGTGAGTTCGCGGCCCGTGACGTCGAGCAGGCGCAGGCGCGCGGCATACCAGCCGTTCGCGAGCGCGCCGGTGGGCACGGTGACGACGGCGCTGGGCTTGTCGGCGGCGAGCGTCACGGGCTGCTTACCAGAGAGCGCGATGCGTCCGTCCACACCCGCGAGGTCCCAGGTGACGGTGTAGTTCCCCGCTGCGCCCTCGACGGCGGCGAGCAGCTCCGGCTGCTCCGCCGCGTAAACCGCCGCGACCTTTGCGCTGATCCGCACGGTGAGTGAGGCCGGCGCGGCCTCGAGCGTGAGGCCGCAGATGACCACGGAACTCAGCGGCCCGCTCGGCGTGTAGGTGCGGCTGGTGGGCTTGAGCGAGGGCGGGAAGGCGTCGTTCGCGTCCACGCCCGCGACGGGGTCGAGGATTTCCAAGTCGAGGTAACGCTTCGCGGGGAACGGGCCGCGGAAGCCATACTGCGACTCGTCTTCGCGCAGCAAATCCTGGATGAGCCCGGACTTCAGTGGCACGCGCACTAGCCAGAGCGGCACCGTGCGCCGCGCCGCGCCCGTGCCGTAGGCGAGCGTGCCCACCTGCTTGGCATCCTGGCCCGCGCCGGTCAGCCGCACGAGCGAGTCGGCCATCGCGTTGCCGCGTCCGTTCGAGTAACGCGTGAGCCGCAGCGTGAACGCCGGCACACGCTCGCCTTCCGCTTCCGCCGCGCAGAGCACGTGGGCGAAGGCGTAGTCGGCGAGCGGCACAGAGACGATGCGCGACTCGGGCAGGCCATCGAACGCCGTGCGCCGCCAGTAGAAACTCACCAGGTCGTCCGAGGGACACGCGAGCCGTCCGAGGCCCGCGACGGCCAGCAGTTGGTCGGCGGGCGCGATTCGCAGCGGCACGCCAGCGAGCGTCGTCTCGCCCGGATCGAGCGAGGGAACGGCATTCGAGAACGCGCCCGCCGCCCGCGCGAACGACTCGACGGCCAGCGGCTGGAACCGCGGCGGGGCGTTGGTGGTCCAGCGAATTTCCCGGATGCCGCCGCCGCGCGGGACGCTGAGGGAGAGCTGCGTGATGCTGGTTTGATTCGTCCACTGACGCACGAGTCGTCCGTCCGCCCAGAGCTCCGTGCCATCGGGCGAGCGGCGGAGTTCCATCGCCAGAAGATGCGTGGAGGCGGCGGGGAAGGAATCCCAGACCGCGCCGACCTGCTTGCGTCGCGCCTCCTGATAAAACTCCACGTTGGGCCGCGTGAAGAGTTTCAGCGCCCAGGGCAGTTGCAGAGAGGAATCCGGGAAGGCGTTGCCGTCCACCGGCGTGATGTTCATGCGCTCGATGGCGCGGTTCGCCCAAATCACCTCGGCGAAGAAGGAGCGGTCGTCCTTGGCCGCGCCGGGGCGGGCCGGACTGGCTGGTGCGCCGAGCTTGAGGTCAGGCGACTTGGTCTGCGTGGTGGCCGCCGTGCTGGAGCGCCACTGGAAGTAGATGGCGGTTGCGTCGGGCGGAATCGCGACCTGAACCTTGGCGCGGGTGGCGGCGACGGATTCGCCGTTCACCTCCTCGAAGGCGTCGAGCAGCGCGTCCTGGCCCTCGGCAATCACCTTGGCCCCCGGCGGCAGTTTCGCGGCGAGGGGCGACAGAGTGCCAAACCACGCGAGCGTCAGGAGGCCGGCTGAAGCCGCGTGGACCCACTGAGCACAGCGCGCGAGCCGGTGGCGCTGCACGGCGAGTGGTTTCGGTCGCCGGTTGAGCGGGGTCAAGCACCGCGTAGCATTTTGAAAATCGTGCATGGTCAAGTGAGGGTCGCTGCGAGCCAGGCCACGTTAGACGGGCTGTTTGCCGGCGGGCAATCCTGCGCTCGCCCAATCGTTGGCAGGTCCGGTGATTTTCCACGCCGGAAATTTGCCAGCCGATGGCGATGGTCCAGGCAACTCAAAGGCGGAGTGCTGATGGTGAAAGTCAGATTGCTCGCAGTGAAAGGAAATCCCTCGAATCCATCCGCAGGTGGCCCGTCGAAGGAAGGCTCGTCATGCCCACCAAACCGAACCTGATTCATCCGCGCCTCCCGCGCCGCACCATGATTCAAGCGGGGGCCATCGGGCTGCTGGGCTTGGGCCTCAACCACCTGGCCCCGCTCCGCGCGGCGGCCGCCGCCAAGGCCAAGCTCGCCGGCAAGGCCCCGAAAACTCCGAAAGCCAAATCGGTCATCTACATTTTCCTTTCCGGCGGTCTGGCCCAGCACGAGAGCTTCGACATGAAGCCGGACGCGCCGCAGGAAATCCGCGGTGAGTTCAAGCCCATCCCCACCCGCACCCCGGGTGTGCATATTTGCGAGCACCTGCCGGAGCTGGCCAAGCGCAGCCAGATGTGGGCGCTGTGCCGCTCGCTCACGCATCCGTCCAACAACCATTCCGACGCGCACCACATCATGCTGACGGGGCGGTCGGAGCTGCCGCGCGGATTCGATGCCAGCAAGCCGAAGGACTCCGACTGGCCCAGCATCGCCGCCGTGGCCAACAGCGCCGTGCGCCCGCGCAACAACCTGCCCCCGGTCATCGTGCTGCCGGAACGCCTCGTGCATAACACCGGACGCGTCATTCCCGGCCAGTTTGGCGGCCTGATGGGAGCCCAGCGGAATCCGTTCTTCCTTGAAGCCTCGCCTTACGACGCCAAGGGCTACGGCGCGCATCCCGAGTATTATTTCCATCACGAGAAGGGCAAACTTACCTCCCCGCTGGTGTTTCAAGCACCGAATCTCGCGCTGCCCGAAGGCGTGGGCAAAGACCGCTTCCAGAACCGGCTCGGGCTCTTCCGTGAGCTCAATACCCAGGTCGGCATGCTGGAAAAGGCCGGCGAACAGCAGGGCTTCGACCGCTATCGTCAGATGGCGATTTCCCTGCTGGCGGACTCGAAGACCCAGGCCGCGTTTGACGTGATGCGCGCGGACCCGAAGCTGCTGGATGCCTACGGCCGCAACTCCTTCGGCTGGTCCCTGCTCATGGCGCGGCAGTTGGTCGAGGCGGGCGTCGGACTCGTGCAGGTCAATCTGGGCAACAACGAATCCTGGGACACGCACCAGAGCATCTTCCCAAACCTGAAAGATTTTCTGCTCCCGCCGACGGACCGTGCGGTCAGCGCGCTGCTGGATGATTTGCAGGCGCGTGGCCTGCTCGACGAGACGCTGGTGGTCATGGCCGGTGAATTCGGCCGCACCCCGCGGATTTTCAACATCCCGAAGGCTAAGCTGCCGGGTCGCGACCACTGGGGAGCCGTGCAAAGCGTCTTCTTCGCGGGTGGCGGCGTGCGGGGCGGCACGGTGATTGGCTCATCCGACAAGCATGCCGGCTTTCCGGCGAGTGATCCGCAGACGCCTGAGAATTTCGCCGCGACTATCTACGACGCTTTGGGCATCCCGGCCGAGGCGGTCTGGCAGGATGAGTTGAACCGCCCGCATCAGATCTATCACGGCACGCCGATTCCGGGCCTGATGGGCTGACGCGTCAGGCGATCTGGCCGCGAACCGCAGGCGTGGCAGGCATTTCAAACACGCCGTTGATCCGCCACCCAGCCTCCTCGCGCAGCAGCCAGTAGCGAAAGCGGTGGAATCTTCCCCGGCGGCTCTGCACAAGAACCTCCACCACCGCCTCCCGTCCGTTGTCATGCACCGCCTCAACGGACAAGGCGCGCCAAAAGGCGATGACCGGGTAGCCCTCCTTCACCATGCGCTCAAACGCCGTAACGTTGAATTGAGCCTGTAGCGCCGTCGCCGCGAAGGACCGTGCGCGGGCATAATCACCTTCCTTGAAAGCCTCGAACTGCCCTTCGATCACATTCACCACCTGACGCCGCACCTGGGCCTGGCTCGGTTGGAAAGGCGGCACGCCGCTTGGCGTAACGAAGAAGAAGAGCAACGCCGCCGCGAGTGGCAATGACAAGATCCGGATTAACCGGATCTGCGCCTCGCGGGCCAAAGAGGCCGGGGACAATGGAAAATCGCTCACGCCGGACGCGGACAAGCGTTACTTGGCCTTCGTGGAAAGGCCGGTCAGTGCCTTGGCCACGGCTTGGATGCTGGCCTCATTCGCCCCGGCCAGATACAGGCCGTCCTTCACGCCCTGAATCGCGGCGGCCATCTGCGGCGACCCGACAGCGGCGTTCATGGCGTTGCCCAAATCACGCGCAAGCTGGGCTTGGTCCGCAGTGGCCAGCTTCTTGCCGGCGATGGCATCGGCGAGCGTGTTGGCCAGCGCCTGCACGGCCTCGTTCGAGGGCTTGGTGGCTCCGGTCGCCACGCTGGCGAGGCTGGCGGCAAACTTCTCCTTCTGCTCCGCCGTGGCCTGCGGCTTGGCCTTGATGGAGGCAAGGTCGCTGACGAGTTTGGAGACATTTGGCTGGGACGAGGCGGCTTGCGGCGCAACGGCCTGCACTGTGCCAGGCTGGGCGGCGGGAGCCGGAGCGGGTGTGGTCGGACGACCGGCAGTTTCCTTTGCCCGCTGCTTGATGATGACGGCTGCGCCCTGACCAAAGGCAGCCGGGGCGATGAACAGGGTGGCAAGAGCGATGGCGCAGAACGTCGTTTTCATGACTTTAATGGGTTCAGGTTGTGGCACCGTGCGCCAATCCCCGAGGCCTGTCAACGGGCGCTTCACCGCCTGTCCAGCCGGGAATTTACTTCTGTCTCCGGGTTCATTGCTGTTGAATCACTGGCCAATACTGAATGAGCGAACTCGCCTCCCCCGTCACGCGCACAGGCCAGCCAGACGCTCCGCTCCGCATTCTCTGGCTCAAGACCGGCCCGCTCCACCCGCTGGACACCGGCGGGAAAATCCGCACCTACAACATGCTCCGCGAGCTGCGGAAGCGGAACCCGCTCACCTACCTCTCCCTCTGGCCGGCCGGCACGCCGGAATCCGCCCGTCAGGACGCAGCGGAGTATTCCAGCGCGCAAATCTGGATCCCCTGGCAGGACACGCCCAAAGGCTCCCCCGCCTTCTTCGCGGATTTGGCCGCGAACTTCTTCCTCAGCCGCCTGCCCTACGCCCTGCAAAAATACCGCTCCTCCGCATGGGCGCAGGCCATGGCCCAGGCCGATGCCTCGGGCCAGTTCGACCTGATCGTCTGCGACTTCCTCACCCCGGGCGTCGTGCTCTTCGCTGAAGGTCGCCGTCCGCGCACTCCCGTCCTGCTCTTCCAGCACAATGTGGAATCGCTCATCTGGAAACGGCACTTCGACACCGCCCAAGGCACCGTGAAGCGCTTCTACATGCGCGGCCAGTGGCAGCGGACCGTGCAGCAGGAGGGCCGCTATTGCTCACTCGCGGACAAGGTCTGCGCCGTCTCCGAGGACGACGCACGGCTGCTGCGCGAGGAATTCAAACTCACCAACGTCGTCGGTGCGGTGCCCACCGGCGTTGACCTGGATTTCTTCCAACTGAGCGCCGCGCCCCGCACGCCGCGCTCGCTGGTCTTCCTCGGCTCCATGGACTGGATGCCGAACATTGACGGCTGCTGCTGGTTCGCCGATGAGATCTGGCCGCTGGTGAAGCGGAAATTTCCCGACACGACACTCACCATCGTGGGCCGCAAACCCGTGCCCAAGGTGCAGGAACTCGCCACGCGTGATGCCAGCATCCGCGTCACCGGCACCGTGGACGACGTGCGACCGCACCTTGCCGCCGGCGAGGTGATGGTCGTCCCACTGCGCGTCGGAGGGGGCACCCGCATCAAGATCTTTGAGGCGATGGCCACCGGCATCCCGTGTGTGAGCACGCGCATCGGCGCGGAAGGCCTGCCCGTGAACCACGGCGAGCACATTGCCCTCGCCGACACCCCCGCCGACTTCGCCCGGGAAATTTGCGCGCTCTTCGAGAACCCTGGCTGCCGTCAGGCCTTGGGGCAGAACGCGCGAACCCTGGTGGAACAAAACTTCGGCTGGCCCAGCATCAATGCCGTGTTCGAGCGCTTTTGCCGCGAGACGGTGCAAGCTGCCCGGCGATGAGCAGCAGGGCTGGCGAAGGTGAAAGCCGCCATGCCTTCGTCAGCTTCACGGAACTTCGGGCGCTTCCCCACCAACGAGGCACCACCGCGCTAACCAAGCGGCTTGGAATTAAGGAAAGTTTAATAAGGAGTCGCGCAATTAAACGATGTGGGGGTTCGCTTAATAAAGCGCTACCAGAGTGCCCCCCGATACATGGACGGGCACATTCAGAAGCCAGTAAAGACTGGCGGGAGCGACGGGGCTCGAACCCGCAACCTCTGCCGTGACAGGGCAGCGCTCTAACCAATTGAGCTACGCCCCCGCGAAGGGGGAGCGCGAACGTAGAAAACCTCCCCCGGCGAGTCAACTGCGGATTGTGGATTTGTAATCTGCCCATCGAGATGGCACTCGACCGCTGAATCCAACCAAAATCCCGGGGAACAACACAACCAGGCGCGAGGCAGGCAGAGTGTTGACCTGAAGTCCGACCTTTCGCCGGCGTCAGAACCAGGCCCAGCACATCGCCAAACCATCCCGCTCAGACACACTCCAGCCAGCCAAGTTGTCATGCGCTTCCTTGCCGCACTCATCCTTGCCCTTGTTCACACCGCGCTCCTCGCCGCCACTCCGCCCGGCGTCACTATCAATGAGGAGCGGCTCGCCCGCTTGAAGGCCGCAAAGCTGCCGCCCATCAGCCAGCCGCTGCCCTTCAACACCCCGGAGGCCGACGCCATCCTCTCCGCCTTGGAAGTCTTCCCGCCGGACAATCCGTGGAACATCCCGGTGGATGCCTGGCCCGTCGCGCCCAATTCCAAGCAGATGATTGCCGCCATCGGCGAAACCAAGCCCCTGCGTTACAACCCGGACATGGCGTTCGTGCTGGTCCCGCCGAACCAGAAAAAGATCAACGTCCAGCTCAACGCCTACGCGGGCGAGTCCGACAAAGGCCCTTACCCGGTGCCCGACAACGCGTTGATCGAAGGCTGGCCCGCCGCCTTCAAACGTGACCCCGCCACCCGCTCGCTGACCCTCAACGACGTGCAGCGCGGCAAGCCCACCCTCGAGGCCGACCGCCACGGCATCGTCGTCGATCCGGTGAACCGCATGCTCTACGAGTTCTACCGTCTCACGAAGACCGACCAAGGCTGGACCGCCGAGCAGGCCTCGATTTTCAACCTCGCCTCCAACCAGCAGCGCCCCGATGGCTGGACGAGCTCCGACGCGGCTGGGCTGCCCATCTTCCCATCCATCGTGCGCTACGACGAACTCAAGCGCGGCAAGATCGAGCACGCGCTGCGGGCGACGTTCAAGAACACCCGCCGCGGCTACGTTTACCCGGCCACGCACTACGCCAGCCGGAAGACCGATCCCAACCTCCCGCGCATGGGCGAGCGCTTCCG
>CAIPBN010000192.1 GCA_903863315.1 uncultured Verrucomicrobiota bacterium
AGTTCGTTTGCCAGTTCCGCTGGGAGCGGCACGTTGAGCAGACTGGCCGCCAAGGCTGCGCCTTGGAGCAGTGGACGGGTGAGCCGCAGCCGCTGGGCCGCCGGCCACCAGCCGGCCTTCGCCACGCGGGGATCTTGCAGCAGCACCGCCACATCCAGCAGCCAGCAGAGCGCCAACCAGCCATGCTTGGCCCCGTGGGCAAAGAGGTAGAGCGCGCCCAGCTCCGCCGGCAGCGTCATCAGGGAGCGCCCGGCCAACGC
The DNA here is from genome assembly GCA_903863315.1 of uncultured Verrucomicrobiota bacterium. GTDB lineage: Bacteria > Verrucomicrobiota > Verrucomicrobiia > Limisphaerales > SXTU01 > SXTU01. The sequence continues at coordinate 261 of CAIPBN010000192.1, forward strand.
CACCGGAACGCGCGCTTGCCACAACGCCTCGAACGGTGTGTCCGGCAGACCTTCCAGCCGCCATTGCAGCTCCACCGTGATGCCCCGCTGCACATGGAGCAGGCTCACCTCGTGATGGAGGTCGAGAAACTTGCGCCATTGGAAGGGCGTCAGCTCGAAGTCCGGATACGCGCGGCGATATCCAGCGTCGCGGAGTGCAGCGTCTGCCCGCGGAACATCCTCAGCCGCCAGCAGCAGGTCCAAGTCCCCCGCGTGGCGGACGCCAGCCTCCCCGTGGAGTTGCACGGAGAGGAGCGGGCCTTTGAAGGCGAGACTCCGGATGCCGTGCCCCTCCAGAATACTCGTTATGCGCGCCAGCTCCGCCGCCCGCGCCAGGCCCTGCTGCGCGTTCGCGAGTCCGATGGCCCGCAGCTTGGCCGCCACGGTTGGTGGTAAGCTCGCCCGGCCCCCGGGCGGCAACCGATGCTGGAGGAAGCTGCCCACGCGGTGGCGCTGCACCCAGCGCAACCAAGCGTCCCAGTCCATCGGGGCCTTGAGCAGCACAGGGTCTGCTTGGCCAGCGGTGCCCAAGGCCATCCTGAGTTGGGCCACCAGCAGGCGTAGCTCAACGGGCCAGCCTTCTGGCGCAGAATCCTTGGCGGTGGTGCTCATTCCGTCCGGCGCGGAGCGAAGGCCTGGTCGGCAATCTGCAACCACTCCTTCAGCACCGGCCCCGCGTCCGGCACGCCGAGGGATTGGCAGATGAGCGCATCGCGTTCCTTTTCATCCGGGAACAGCTCGCCCAGCGCGAGCAGCAGTTGCTTCCGCGGCTCCTTGAACCCAGATATCATGCCCCACAGGCCGTTGGTGCGCATCGCGTCATCCAGCGCCGTCAGGGCACGCGCGTGGCTGAGGCCGAAGCGTTCCCGGACCGTGGGCAACACCTGCTTGGAGAACACCGCCAAGGACAGCCGCGTCTGCAACTGGCTCAACACCCTGAAGAAGGTCACAGAGTCCGAACCCGCCAGAAAATCCACCAACCGCCCGAGGAAGGCGTCGGGCCGAGCTTTGAATACCGACTCCAGCACATCCGCCTGCCGCGCGATGGATTGCTTGCGGTGGTGAGAAAGGTGGGCGAAGCCACTGCGGTAGAAGGTAAACTGCTGTAGTTCCTTGCTGCCGTGGGTGCGGGCCACCAGCGTGAGCGAGGGATTGCCCATGTGGGCGACGGTGTGGATGAAGTCGTCCCGCCCAAGGATGGGGCAAATCTTCCCCGGCGCGATCATCTCGATGCCCCGCGCCACCACCTTGCCAAGCCGAATCCCGTCCTCCGGCGCGGACTCTTCCTGAAACCGATACTCGACCTGAAGGGAGTAGCCACTGAGCACGCGAAACGCGCCCGTGAACCCGTGCCCGTGGATGCTCGTGCGGCTGGGAAACCAGAAGAGCACTTCGATGTAGAACCCAGGGGCCTCGAACACCACCAGCGGCGGCTGACCAAAACCGGAGTTGAAGTTGACCTGCTTGGGCAGCGGGCGCTGCTGTGCAGCCCAGTCCGCCATCGCCAGCACATCAACCTGCGGCGCAGGAACCTCCCGCAGCACATCAGCCGCAATGTTTGCAAACACGGCGTCTGGATCGGGGTGCTCACCCAACTGAGCCGCCATCTTGCGCCCGATGGTTTGGAAATAATCCGCTGTGTCGCTCATAAAATCTCATCGCCGCCAATCCCCCGGTGCGCCTGCATCAGCCGGCGAAAATGTCCGTCGGTTTGTGCCACCAGCGTCGCGGGACTGCCGCTCTCCACCAAACGCCCGCCGTCGAGCACGATAACTTGATCGGCATTTTGCACCGTGGTCAGCCGGTGCGCGATGATGACGATGGTCAATTCACCGTGCAATCGCTCGATGGCCCGCTGTATGAGCAGCTCGTTCACCGGGTCCAACGCGCTGGTGGCCTCGTCCAGCAGCAGCAAGGTGGGCCGGCGCAACAGGGCCCGGGCCAGCGTGAGCCGCTGACGCTCACCCCCGGAAAGGCGCACGCCGCGATCGCCCACCACGGTGTCCAAGCCCTGTGGCAGGCGGGTGACAAAATCCTCGGCGGCGGCGGCACGCAGCACGTTGAGCAACTCGTCATCGGTGGCCTCTGGACTGGCCCAGAGAAGGTTGGCCCGCACGGTGTCGTGGAAGAGGAAGGGCTCCTGCGGCACGTAGGCGATGGATTGCCGCCAGGCGTTGAGCCGGGCTCCGGCCAGCACTTCGCCGTCCACCAACACCGTCCCCTCCGTAGGCGAGAGCAAGCCGAGCAGCAGATCGCCCACCGTGCTCTTGCCCGCGCCGGAGGGTCCGACGAGGGCGGTCATCTGCCGCGCGGGGATGGACAGGTCAAGCCCCGTCACGGCGTTGCGCGCGGAGGCATCCCCGCCGCCGTAGCGAAACGTGACCTGCCGAAACTGGAGGCCGGTTTGCAGTTTGAATGGCTGTGCGCCGGTAGTCGGTTCGGCTTCCGCGGCGGCATCCAGATCATACTGGAGTTGCTGCACGGTCTCGAAGGAGGCCTGCGCTTGCAGCACGCGCTGCCAACTGGTCTGGATGGCCCCGATGCGCGGCAGCAATCGGGTGAAGACAAACACCATCAGCAC
>CAIPBN010000193.1 GCA_903863315.1 uncultured Verrucomicrobiota bacterium
CCTTCGAGGACGTGATAGATGGACTTGAGCGTGTTCTCGCGCTGGACGCGCGCCGCGCGGCTGCGCTGCCGCCACCAACGGGCGACCACACCGTGACGCGGGCCGAAGAGGAACGCGCCGGCGAAGACCGTCGTGGCCGCCAGCACCATGAACGGACCGGTGGGCAGGTTGTTGCCGAGGAAGCTCAGGAACGCGCCGAGCGCGCCCGCCGCCATGCCGAACAGCGAGGCGAGCAGGAGCATCCGGTGCATCCGGTCGGTGAGCAGATACGCAGCGGCGGCGGGCGTGATGAGCATCGCGGACACGAGCACGACGCCGACAGCTTGCAGCGCGATGACCACCGCGAAGGCGAGCAGCAACATCAGCCCATAGTGAAACGCCTGCACGGGCAAGCCCACCGCGCGCGCGAACCCGGCGTCGAAGCTGGTGACGAGGAACTCCTTGTAGAACACGGCGATGACCACCACCGCCAGCCCGGTGACGACACCCATGAGCTGCACGTCCGCCGCCCCGATGGCCGCTGCCTGGCCGAAGAGGAATTTGTCGATGCCGCTTTTGTTCCCGGTGGGCAGGCGCTGAATCATCGTCACCATGCAGATGCCGACGGCGAAGAACGACGCGAGCACGAGGCCGAGCGCGGTGTCCTCCTTCAGGCGCGTGGTCTGCTTAATCAGATGCACCGCGCCCGCGCCCAGCAGCCCCGCGAGCGTCGCGCCGATGAAGATGGCCACGGGGTCTTTGCTCATGTTCCAGAGAAAGCCCAGCGCCACGCCGGGAAGAACGGCGTGAGAAAGGGCGTCGCCCACCAGTGCCATCTTGCGCACTACGAGAAATGAACCGAGCAGCCCGCACGAAATACCCAGCAGCATTGAGCCCAGCAGCGCGTAGCGGACGGACGGGTCTTGGAAAGTGAAGAAGCGGAGGGCTTGGTCCCAGAGCGTGGTCTCGGAGATGTCGCCGATGCGTGCAGCGTGCGCGCTGTGTGTGCAGAGAAGATAGAAGAAGACCGAGAGAGGATAGAGAACGGAGGATAGAGAATAGAATTTCCTCCGAACAGCGGTCCGGTTTGTCCGCGAGCTGATGTTCGCTGAACGGCTCATTTCTATTCTCTCTCTTCTATCCGCTATCCTCTCGCTTCACCCCTTCACACGCACTGCCTCCGCCACTTCACTCAGAATCGTCAGCCTGCCCCCATATGTCTTCTGCAAGGTCTCGTAGTTGAACACTTCCTCCGTCGGGCCGAAGGCGACGACGCGCATGTTCAGCAGCAGCAGCATGTCGAAGTAGTTGCGCGCGGTGGGGAGGTCGTGGTGGACGACGAGTAGGGTCTTGCCGGCGGCGCGCAGCTCGTGCAGCAGCGCGATGATGGCGGACTCGGTCGCGGCATCCACGCCGGCAAAGGGCTCATCCATGAAGTAGAGGTCGCTCTCCTGCGCGAGCGCGCGGGCGAGGAAGACGCGTTGCTGCTGGCCGCCGCTGAGGTTGGAAATCTGCCGGTTCGCGTAGGGGAGCATCTTCACCTTGTCGAGACACTCGCGGGCCTTGTCGCGGTCGGCTTTCGTCGGCCGCTTGAAGAGGCCAAGCTTGCCGTAGCGGCCCATGAGCACCACGTCCATCACGCTCACGGGGAAATCCCAGTCCACGGACTCGCGCTGCGGCACGTAGCCGACGCGGCGGAGGTTCTTCGCGACGGGCTCGCCGAAGACTTTCACCCAGCCGCTGCTGACGGGCATCAACCCCATTGCAGCCTTGATGAGCGTGGACTTGCCCGCGCCGTTCGGCCCGACGATGCCGACGAGCTTGCCCGGCGGAACCACAAGGTCCACGCCCCACAGCACGGGCTTCTTGTGGTAGGCGACGGTGAGGTCGTGGATTTCAAGCGGAGGCGTGTCAGCCATGTGAAGGGGAGTTTAGCCGCAAAAGGGCGCAAAGAGCACAAAGGAAAAACAGCGAGGGAAATCCTTTGCGAGCTTTGGGTTCTTTCGCGGCGAATTCATTGGTTCCACCTCATTTAGAATCGCCACGAGAGGCCGATGAAGGGGTTCCAGTCATCCGCCGCCCGGGTCACGCCGATGTTGATGCCGGCGTCGAGCTGGATGTTCTTCGTCAGTCCATAAGTCAGGCCCAGGTCCACGGTCGCCACCCACGGCGCGCCGCGTTCGAGGCTCAGGCTTTGGAAAAACTCCACGTAGCCCGCGAGGTCGCCGACGATGTCGTGTCCGAAGGTGATGGTGCTGACGAACTCCGGGTGATAGCCGCTGCTGGCCGTGTCGCGCACAATGTCGAGCTGCGGCATCAAACCCATGCTCCAGCCGGCGGGCAGCTCCATTGCGAACGGCGCGATGAGGCCGCCCTCGACGCTACGGTTCCCAAGCTGGTCCTGATTCGTTGGGAGCTTCATGTAGGGCATCAGGCCAAACGCGGTGTCGCCGCCGTCGTTGCCCCAGAGGTTCCACTTCACGCGCACCAGGAAATCGTTGAAACCGCGCTGCTTCGAGACGCCGGCGGCGGGGTCGGAGGTGTGAACGTAAGTGTGCGGCTGCACGATGAACTGCGCATCCACGTTGTTCAGCAGGCCAACCTTGAAGTTGATGGGCGCGATGTTCCAGGTGCGGACAATGGTGCCGTCGCGGGCCGGGTTGTGCTTGTCGTAAGTGTAGGTGGCGAGGTCCATCTCGATTTGGAAATGGCCGGCGTCCACGGTGTAGGGCGACTCGGTTTTGTCGGGCCGGTCGGTGGCCATCTCGCGCATGAGCGCGGGCGGCGTGGGGTTGAAGAGGTGAAACTGAGATTTATCCGGCGTGGCATCGGCGGCGAACGCAGCGGTGGCGGTGATGAGCAGGCAGGCGGAGACGAGGGCGCGGTTCAAGGGGAAAGGGAGGATTAAGATTAGGAGTAAGAGCAGGAAGGGAGAGCTTCGGTCTTACTCTGACTCCTGCTCTTAATCGCTCGGCCAGGTCAGCTCACTTCAGCGCCTCCACGATAGTCGTGAGGTTGTGCTTAATCATCCCTTCGTAGGTGCCGAGGTCGTAGCCGTGCTCCATCTGGCCGGGCGTGCCCATCGCGTCGGAAAACAGCTCGCCGCCGACCTTCACGCCGGCGTCCTTCGCGATGCGCTGGATGGTCGCGGGCGAGACGCTTGACTCGACGAAGATGGCCTTCACGCGGTTCTTTTTGATGAAGTCTACGAGCTTGGCCATGTCCGCGAGGCCGGCCTCGGTGACGGTGGAGACACCTTGCAAGCCGACGACTTGGAAGCCATACGCGCGGCCGAAGTAATTGTATGCGTCGTGGCTGGTGACGAGGATGCGCTTCTCTTTGGGCAGCTCGGCGGCCTTCTTGAGCGACCACTCGTGCAACGCACGGAGCTTGGTGGCGACTTCCTTGCCACGCTGCTCGAAGTGCGCCTTGTCCTTGGGCGAAAGTTCGCTCAGACCCTTCACCACCGTCTGCGCGCACATGGCCCACAGCTCGACATCGAACCACACATGCGGGTCGTAGTGGCCCTCGAACTGCGGCGGTTCCAGCAACCGCTTCTCCGGCACGCCCTCGGCGACGGGATAGACGAACTTCTTTGAGCGCGCGAGCTTCGTGAAGATGTCGGTCATCTTCCCCTCCAGCACGAGGCCGTTGTAGAAGATGACCTCGGCCTGCTGGAGCTTGGATACATCGGCGGCGGTGGCCTTGTAAAGGTGCGGGTCCACGCCCGCGCCCATGAGGCCGGCGACTTCCACGCGGTCACCGCCGACCTGCTTGACGAGGTCCGTGACCATCGAGGTGGTGGTGGTGACGCGGATTTTGCGCTCGGCGGCGGTGGCCGTGCCGAGCAGGGCGATCATGGCAAGACCCAGCAACGCGCGCCACAGAGGTTTCAGGTTCAGAGTCGTTTTCATGTGCTGCACAAACCGTTCGCTGGCGAATCAGCCGCCAACGGTGACGAACTTAGGGAACCCTGTGTTTTGGTCAAGTAATAAACTTAGATGTATCTAACTTTGTATCTAACTTCTAACAACCGCAAACTGGACTGTGAGTGGAAAGGCGTGGGAAGCGAGCTATAGCCGGTGCCTGCGTCACTCAACAGTCAGGTGATCCCGGCCAGAGCTCAGGGATAGCATCCAATCCCGGGGTCCCCCGTGTCAGCGCGCGTCTCCGCACTTGATGGAAGCGAAAGGAGCCGCAGCCTCACGCGAACAGCTCTTTGACGGGCTGCGCGCCGGAGACGTCCGTGAGCCGGAAGTCACGTCCGCTGTTACGGAAAGTCAGCTTCTCCGAGTCAAACCCGAGCGCATGCAGGATCGTGGAGTGCAGCTCATGCACGCTCACCTTCTTCTCCACGGACTGCGCGCCCAGTTCGTCGGTGGAGCCGTAGGCCATGCCGCCCTTGATGCCGCCGCCCGCCAGCCAAGAGGCGAAGGCCTGGGCGTTGTGCGTGCGGCCGCCGGGACCGTCCTCGGTGGAGCTGCGGCCAAACTCCGTGCTGGAGGCCACTAACGTGTCCTTCAGCATCCCGCGCTCCTTCAAGTCCTTGAGGAAGGCGGCCACGGGCTTGTCGATGTTGCCGGCGCTCCGGGCCACCGTATTGAGGACATCGTTGTGCGTGTCCCAGCCGCCATTCCACACCTGCACGAAGCGCACGCCCCGCTCCAGCAACCGCCGGGCGAGGATGAACTGCCGCGCCTGCGCCTGGACCGTGCGGTTTGGCGAGTTCAAGCCGTAGGCCTCCTTGACGTAGGCCGGCTCGCGCTGCACATCGAACGCCTCGGTTGCGTCGGACTGCATGCGGTAGGCCAGCTCGAAGGACTGGATGCGGGCGTCCAGCGCGCCTTCGCACTGGCGCTTCTGCTTGTGAATCTCATTGAGCCGGTTGAGCAGGTCCAACTGCATCCGCTGCTCACGGCTCGAGGTGAACGTGGACCGGATGTTCTCGATGATCTGGTCGATGTCGTTCTTGTTGGGGTCCACGTAGGTGCCCTGGAACGCGCCGGGCATGAACGCGGACTGCCAGTTCAACGCGCCTTCGCCGGGATAGCCACCGGGGTTCATGGCGATGAAGGCCGGCAGGTTCTGATTCTCGCTGCCCAGCCCATAGACCACCCACGCGCCCAGCGACGGCTTGGGCAGGCGGAAATCGCCGCAAGTCTGGATCAACGTCGCCGGTCCGTGCGCCGGCGCGGCCGTATACATGGAGCGGATCACGCACAGCTCGTCGGCCACCTTGCTCAACTCGGGCCAGACCTCGCTCATCTCCAGGCCGCTTTTGCCCTGCGGGGTGAATTTGAAGGGCGACGCCAGCAGCTTGCGGTCGCTGCGCTTCTGCTCGGCGGCGGCGGTCAGCTCCGGCTTGGGGTCCCAAGTGTCCTGATGCGCTTGGCCACCGCTCTGGTAGATGTGGCAGACGCGGGTGGCCGTGCCCTTGTAATGCGGCTGCTTGGGTGCCAGCAACCCGCCGGAAGCCTGTGCCTGCGCTGACGGCACCAGCTCGTCTTTGAGCAGGCTGGCCAGCGCCAACGCGCCAAAGCCGGTGCCCATGCGGTTCAGGAACTCGCGCCGGCTGCCAAAGTAGCGGGCATCCTCCAAGTTTGCGCCAAGGTGTTCGGGGCCACAGTTGGGATACATAAGCGTGAATCAGTTTCGGATTCTCAGCCGCGCTCCCGGCGCACCGCCCTGCGGTGCCGGCCTCCGGGAACAAGCTGGAGGGAACTTTCCGCCGCACCGGAGCCGTGGCTTCGTAAAAACTGCCAATTTCCAACCCTCCGCTGTCCTGCGCGCCACCCCTTTCCGCCGGGCGGAAACCTCGCCCAAGGCAGCCCGAAGCGAAAAACTTCCCCTCGCCTTGCCGCGCCCGGTTCACCTAAGCTCCCCGCCCTGTTTACCGAGAGTATTCAGTAATCAGTGTCCAGTGTTCAGTGAGCTGCCCGGACACGCGCCGACTGATTGCTGAACACTGATTACTGATTACTAATTGCTTTCCGCTCCGCCATGATGACCAGCACGCAAATCCGCCAGTCGTTCCTCGACTTCTTCCGGTCGAAGCAACACACCATCGTCCCCTCGTCCAGCCTCATGCCGGACAGCCCGAACCTGCTCTTCACCAACGCCGGCATGAACCAGTTCGTGCCCATCTTCCTCAACGAGACGAAGTGCCCCTACACCCCCGGCCGCGCCGCCGACACCCAGAAGTGCATCCGCGCCGGCGGCAAGCACAACGACCTCGAGGACGTGGGCAAGGACGTCTACCACCACACGTTCTTCGAGATGCTCGGCAACTGGTCCTTCGGCGATTACTTCAAGCAGGAGGCCATCAGTTGGGCGTGGGAGCTGGTCATCGAAGTCTGGAAGTTCCCCCCGCAGCGGCTCTACGCGACCGTTTACAACCCCGATAAAGCCAAGGGCGACCCCAGCGAGTTCGACCAGGAGGCGTGGGACATCTGGGCCGCGAAGTTCCGCAGCGTCGGCCTCGACCCCGCCGTCCACATCGTCAACGGCAACAAGAAAGACAACTTCTGGATGATGGGCGACACCGGCCCCTGCGGCCCGTGCTCTGAACTCCACGTGGACCTCACGCCCGCCGGCGACACGCGCGGGCTGCTCGTCAACAAAGGCTCCGCCGAGTGCATCGAGATCTGGAACAACGTCTTCATCCAGTTCAACGCCAACCCGGACGGCACCTTCAGCCCGCTGCCAGCCAAGCATGTGGACA
>CAIPBN010000194.1 GCA_903863315.1 uncultured Verrucomicrobiota bacterium
ATGCTGAAACGCTTAGTTTAACAGCCGTTTCAGCCAGCAAACCTTCAGCAGCGAGGCCGGGTGGACGTTGAGATCGAACAGTTGAGGACAGGCGACCGGACCGCGTGGGACCGGGCGTTCGAGGTGCTCTATGCCATCAGCCTGAGTGTGTGCTGTTCAACCGCCTCCTCGATGAACCACCACGAGCAGGAGGATGTGGCGATTGAAGCGGTCACCGAAGTCATCGATTACGTTGAGAAGGTCCACAGCTTCGAGGAGTGCAAGCGGCTGGTGGTTACCATCAGCAAGAACCGGTTGCTGGATCGCTTCCGCTCAAAAGCCACGGTCAAGCATGGCAGCGGACAGGTGGAAAGTTTGGAACAACAGGAGGGGTTTGAAGCCGTTGATGCCGCCCAACCACGACCGGATGCGTTGGTGTTGGCGGGTGAGAACCTGATGATTTTGAAGCGCGCGCTGTTGGGGGTGCCCGAACAGTATCGCCGAGTGGTTGAAGAGTCTTATCTCAACGGCCTGACCCAGCAGGAAATTGCGGACAAGTTGGGGCTGAAGCTGGGAAGCATTGGCGTTTACCTGGACCGGGGCTTGAAAGCGTTGAAACAGAACCTCCCGCCCGGTTGGCCGTAGCGTTGTAAGAAGCTGATGAACGATTCCGTTATCTACCCGGATGAATGATGAAGAAAAATTGAAGTTGGAGCAGGAGCTGAAGAAGGCAGCCCCATTGCTCCAACGTCTTGGTGAGGGCAACGATCCGCTTCCTGATCATGTCAGAGCGCGGTTGAAGGCGGCGTTGGACCGCAAGATGCCGCTCTCCCAGCAGCAGGCCGCTGTTGAAGCGAAGCCGGCTGCAACTCGCCGTCAGGAACCCGAGCGGGAACCCTCTTGGCTGGAGGTCTGGCGGTGGTGGATCGGGCTGGCAACTGCTGCTGCCGCTGTGGTGTTGGTGGTAGTGCTTAACCGGCCGGGTCCGAACCTGCCGCCGGTCATCCAAGTGGCTATGTTGGACTCAGTAGGTGCAGTCCGGGGCACGGGGGAGAAGCCTCTGGCAACGCTCCAGCAGCAATGGAAGGAAGTGAAGCCACAGGAGTTCGATGACGCTGCCAAGCTGAAGCGCTGGCAAGAGGAATGGCCAACCGATACCCGGCAACCCGTAGTGAAGGTGGTTTACGACCGGGATACATTGGAGTTGCGAGTGAAGATCCGCACCAAAACTGGAGGCCTTTTGGAAAAATCTATTTCCTTGGCCAAACCTGACGACCTCACAAAGGCGGTGAGCGAAGCCACAAGCTTCTTGAGGAGTAATGCCAAATAGTTTGTGAAAACGCTGCCAACTCAATCGCGTCTCGCAATTCTAAGCCCTCGCGCTTCGCTTGAGGGATGAAGTGTCCTCCGCGATCCCTTCGGATAGCGGGGCTCTTGTTGAGCCTGTTACTCGCAATTTTCGCCCTGCGTATCGGCCCTGTCGGCCCCTCCGAGCTGTCAGATGACGCTTTGCGCAAAGCAATAGATGAACTGCTTGTCCAGAAGCGTTACGACGACGCATTGCCCTTGTGCGAAAAGCTCACAGTCCGGGTGGTGCAGCAATACGGAACCAATCACATCAACACAGCCGAGGCGTTTACGCTTTTGAGCCAGGCCTACGAAGCGGCGCAAAATATCACCAACGCTATAGGTGCAGCAGCCATCGTATCGGAGATCTTCGCGAGCTCACTTGGAACCAACCATCCGACCGCCATCGAAGCGCAGCAGCGCCTTGGAACGCTTTACGTTGGGTCTGGCAGGCCGAAAGAAGGATACGCGCTCCTGACTCGCTGTCTTGAGCACACGAGGCGAGTGGATGGCCAAGCCCACGTCAACGCCGCTAAGATTCTTGTGACTCTGGGCTCTGCCTTCCACCAGATGGGCGATTGGAAAAACGCGGATTCCAGCTACCATCAAAGTCTTTCCATCTACGAGCAAACGGGCGCATTGAACAGCTTGGAGGCGGCATTTTGCATGCGCGAACTAGCAGAATTCTATCGAGCGGGCGGCAAACTTGCCGGTATTGAACCGCTACTGAAGCGGAGTTTACTGACCCATGAAGCTCAACTTGGCCCCGAGCACGAACTAACCGGACTCGTGATCAACTCGTTAGCGAACTACTACCTTGCCATTGATGATCTGGATTCAGCAGGGGAGCTTTATTTGAGGGGGCTCAAGATAGTCCGCAAGAGTGCCGGGGCCAATCATCCCGCGACAGCACTTGTCCTTGGCAACTTTGGGGAGCTGTATCGCCGCATGGGTGACTTCGAGATGGCGGAGCGATTGATGAGTGAATCCATCGGGATACTCGTGGCTCGTTTTGGACCCGAGCATCCGACAACCGCATCGTCACTCAACAATTTCGCAAACCTCCAGTCCGAGATGGGACAGTATGCCCAAGCGAAGAAGTTGATGGAAGCGAGTGCGATGGCCTACCGAATCCTTTATGGGGAGGACCATATCGACACTGTGAAGACGAGGGAGAGCCTGGCAGGCGTGCACCGGTTACTTCGCGAACTGGAGGAGTCGGAAAAATTGTCGGCCAAGTGTCTTGGCTTCTATGAGCGTGTTTTTGGCCCCGCCCATCCAAAGAGCGTTGCCTTGCTGTGGAATTACGCGCTGACGAAACTCGACCTTCGTCGTGAAGCGGAGGCTAAGGCGTTAACCGCCAAGCTTCGCGCGGCGGTGGAGAAGCGGCTGGCTCGAAACCTGATATTCACATCGGAGCGCCAACGCCTATCTGCGCAAGCGATGCAACAGTTCAATCCCATGGATTTGCTTGGAACCTTGTCCATGGTCAAGGAACTCGCAGAATACAGTTTCCGCACCAAGGGGTTGGTGCTGGATGCGAGCATGGAGGACGAGCAATCCCTAAGCGGAGGGGCAAACACTCTCCAGCAAACTTTGCTGAACGAGCAACATTCCTCCAAAGAGCGGCTGACACAAATTGAACTTGCTCTGGCCGCCACTCAAATCTCCGCGGAACGAGAAAGGCTGCGAGAACAATACAAAGGAGTGGAAGCTGATCTGGAGGCAACGCAGATCGCCCTCGCAAGGCGCGACGAATCTGGCCTGGCCGCGAGGGCTGCCTTGCAATGCTCCGTTGCCGAGGTCAGGGCGCAATTGGGCGAACGGGCAGCACTCTTGGACTTCGTGAAGTATGAACACTACATGGGAGGAGAGAAGTTTGAGCCTCGCTATGGGGTGGTAGTCTTGTTGAACCCGAGTGTGAGAGGGAATGCTCCTGATGATAATGGTTTGCTTTGGATCCCACTTGGCAAGGCCGCTGAGATAGAAGCGTTAGTGGACCATTACATTGGAGCCATGCGTGGAAGCGTGCGAACAACCGAAAAGCCGCTTGTTGAACTCGGTCTTCGCCTGTTCAGTCCTTTGGAAAGCCATTTGCCGCCTGAAATTTCTACGTTAGTCGTCTGTCCTGATGGCGCATTGCAATTTGCCAATTTCGGCACTTTTCTAGACAGTTCAGGAAGGTTCTTGGCTGAACGATTCAGCTTTCGGACCGTCGCTAGTGCGAGAGCGCTCAGGCCTGTTCCTGTCCGAAATCATCCCGCGCGCAAACTGGTGGCATTCGCCAACCCCGACTTCAACGCCGGCCAGCGTTCACGCCACCAAGCCAGTCAGGATTTGCTTAGGGACACTTCCCGCGAAGCGCTCAACAGCTCGGGACGGTCAACAGCACTCCAACCTCTCCCGCACACGGCCAGCGAAGCCCAATTCCTCGTGGCCAAGGCTGCTTCTTGGCAATGCGAGGCCACAATCTATGAGGGGGAAGCGGCAAACGAATCGCGCTTAAGTGCCTTAACCTCGCCATTCGTGCTACACTTTGCCACGCATGGATTTCAGCTTGGGGAAACAATCGGCCCTGCCTCCCGGGCTTACCCGAAGAAGCAGATCTGGCGTGTGGATCCCATGCTTCGCAGTTGCATCGCATTGGCAGGTGCCCAATCCACGCTGGATGCGTGGGAGCAGGGCAACGCGCCACATCCCACCAACGATGGAATTCTCAGCGCACGCGAGCTGAGTCGGCTGGATTTGCGTGGCACTTGGCTGGTTGTGCTCTCAGCGTGCGACACCGGCCTTGGTGAAGCGCGCAACGGTGAGGGTGTCTTGGGCTTGAGGCGGGGATTTGTCCAAGCCGGCGCACAGAACCTGCTGATGACGTTGTGGCCGATCTCAGACAAATGGTCGGTTGAGATAATGAAGTCGTTTTACGACAAGGCGATGGTCAGCGGGAATGCTCCACTGGCGATGGCGGAGGTTCAAGCGGAGTGGCTGGCGAAGTTGCGGCAGGAGAAGGGAGCGTTGCTGGCTGCTCGCATCGCTGGCCCTTTCGTGCTGACCAGTAGGGGTAAACTGATCAGCAAATAGGTCCAGGCTGTTCAACTGCAACTTGGAGACTGATCGCTGGGATTTATCGACTGCTGTTCAAGGAGGCTGCGGAGATAGCCCAACAGCGAATCCAGCACGATCAGCCTAACCGCTTTCAACTGCCCTCGATTCCTCAACGACAACGAACGGACGGGTGGTTTGAAGCTGTTCAACGGGCTTGGGAGGATCAGTTCATTGAGCTTGCTGCGCGAAAGGCCAGTCCACCGACACAACGTCCCTGGCTTTGGGAGGCGGATGAACTCGGGCGTGATTGATGGTTGAGCGTCGGCTTGAACCGGGGCTGTCGTGGTTGCGTTCATCTTCATGCCCTCAACAGCGAGAAAGCAGGGTGGATTCTTACAGGGCGGCTTCCAGCCCAACAGCCCGCCCAAGAATCACTCAGGCAGACTGGGCAGCTTCCCGATTGCTTTCCTCAAGGTCTCCAACTCCAAGTGCGTGTAGCCCTTGTGCACCGCTGCTGACTTGTGGCCGGTAAGCTTCATACGGAGTTCAGGTGCCACCCCAGCATTCGCCAAAGCCGAGGTGAACGAATGGCGCAAAGCATGGAAAGTCCGCTTGGAGATGTTGCGGATTCCTGAGCCTTCAACGGTTTGCAGACTCAAGCCTGCCTTCACCACGATCCGCTTGAACCCCTCCGACAAGCCATGCCGCCCACCAGGTCCAAGTTGAGCCATCTTGGGGGTGATGTGCTTCTGGGGTTTGTCGATGCCGGCCAGCTTCAGCAGATGGCGCTGGAGTTCAGGATGCATGGGCAAAATGATCCACTTCTGATTCTTGCCCTCGAAGAACTCCATCGTTCCGTCCGTGAGGTTCATCTTGTCCCAGAGCATCTTCGTCGAATCACCCAAGCGCGCACTGGTGTAGTAGCCAAACAGGATCAAGGTCTCCCACTCCGTCCCCTTGCACTCATCCAGCAGCATCTTGATTTCTGCCGGCGTGAAGGTGCCCCGTTCAACGCTGCGCTTCTCCGGCAAGTCCACTGCCTCTGCCGGGTTGGTCTGGATGATCCCCTGCCGTCTCGCCCGATTCAACGCCGTCCGCAGGATTTTGGCGTCGAGATTGACCGTGGTGGAGGACAGCCCTTCCTTCTGCCGCTTGGCGACGTAGCCTTGGATGTCCCGAGGCATCAGGACGGTCAGGAGCTTGTCCGCGCGGTTGCCGAGATGCGCCAAAAACTCATCCACGACGCTCTTGTAGCGCTCGGCCGTCTTCTCCGACCGGCTGGCCTCCTTCTCCGCCTGCCAGTCCGTAAACCATTGGCGGATCGTGGGGACATCACAGGTGGACTCCCCCACCTTCTCCAGGAGGTCGTTGATGACCTGGCGGATCTGGTTCTCGACTAGCTCGCCCTTGCCGATCTTCTTGTCCACGCGCTCCCACTCCATAGCGATGGTCAAAGCTTTGGTGCGATCAATCTGCTTGGTGGACCGGAGCTGGAACTTTCCATCAACTCCACGCCAGCCTGCGTGCCAGAATTTGGAGCGTGGACGTTTGAAGACGCTGGCCATTTGCTGCTAGCGTAGTGCTAGCGTGCAGGGCTGTCCAGGGTGTTTGTAGGTGGTTAAAAGGCCAGTAAATAGCCACTTTTTTGACTTGGAATCTAAACGAGGGTTCGATTCCCTTCACCCGCTCCACTTTGATAATGCCCAATAAATCCGGTATTTATCTGGTTCCCAGCAGGTTTTCACCTGTATTTTAAGAATCAAAGTAAGAATATCCAAAGTTAAACTGGCTTCGTGTCTCCCGGCCTTTGGACAGGATTTCACCCGCTCATATCTCCACATCCCGGCACTTCTGCTCCAACTGGTAGGCGATGCGTTCGATTTGCTTGGGTGAGAGCATTTCGTTGGGGGGCTCGTTACCACCTCGCCGATTTGCTACGGCTTTCCACCGGTTGCTTGCGGACAGTCGGATGCGGTAGTCTTGTCCTCATGCCAACTGATCTCCAGCCTGCCAGCACGCCATCCCTGTTTGCGCGTTGGAACACCGCACGGGTGGGTCACTTGCGAACGGTCTTGGCGCTCGCTGCGTTGCTGATCGTGCTGGGCAACGCACACGCGGCGGAGCCGCTGGCGCAATGGAATGCCGTTCCAGCCGACGTAAAGGGCGTCACCTTCGCTGAACAGACCGCCACGCTGACGGGCGACAAGTGGAGTTCCCTGCGCGCGCCCAAGGAGTTTGCCAACGTGCAAATCTCCGCCATCGTCACTGTCGTCGAGGCCGCGAAGGCCGTGAGCTTCTTCGGCCAGGGCTGGAGCGCGTGGCCCGATCCGACCTTCAGCGACGGCGGGTTCGATGCCGGTTTGCTGCTGCGCGCGGCCACGAACAGCGGCTATCGCGTCCAGCTCTCGCACAAGTATCAAGTCGTCGCCCTCGTGAAGTGGCCCGAGGGCGGCTACGTGCAGGTCGTGCCCTGCGCGGTGAAGCTCAAGTCGCCGCACAAGTTGCTTGCCAGCGTGCAGAATTCGCGCGTTCACGTGAGCGTGGACGACGTTCCAAAGATTGCTTGGCACGACTCCTTCCTCCCGCTGACCTCGGGCGCGGTCGGCGTCGCGGTGAGCGGCGGGGCGAAGGCCACGTTCAGTGACGTTGAAGTCGGAATCGTCCCGTCCGTCACGGAAACCCCGCGCGGGCCGCACACGGCGAACTTCTCCGTCCGTCCCTTCCTTGGCGGAAGACAGTTTGTGTTCGACGGCGACGAGCCAGTGCTTCAGTTGCATTACGAAAAGGACCCGAGCGTCTTCGCCAAGCTGCGCCCCGGATACAAGCCGCAGCTCACCTTCGATTCACACTGGGATCTCGCCAACCAGGGCGCGTTCAAGGAAGCGGACAGCAAGTGGACCGCGCCCGTCACCAGCGGCGGCGGCAAGTCCGTGAAGGCGACTTGGTCCGCGCGCAGCGTGAAGGACCGCTTCACCACGCAGAGCACCCTCACCGTGGGCTACGACGCCAAGCGCGGCACCTACACCTACGACATCGAGAGCGCGCTGGAGGTGCTCCCCGGCGAGCCGTTCCACTTCCGCTACGGCTTCGACTTTGAGCACCACACGCCGCTCGACCCGTTCCGCTGGCAGTATCTCGTCGCCAAGCGCGGTGGCGGCGGCCTCTATCACCGACCCGTGTATCCGATTGACCCAGGCCCGCAATACGACTTGGAGACGGCCGGCGGTGCTCGCGTCTGGTTCGGCCGGCACTTGGAGCAGTTGCACGTCGCGCCGGCCGTGGAATACGACATCAGCAGCGCCACCAGCACGGGCCGCAAACTCAACACCGCCGTCTGCGCCGCGTTTTACGACACCGGGGTGAGCTTCGCGCCCGAGACCGCGAAGCCCGGCACGCGCCTCGAAGTGAAGTATCGCTACACCGGCGTGCCCGCCGCCGAGGCCAAGGCGCTCTTTGACGAATCCAAAATCTACGACGCGCCCACGCTCGACCCGAAGCATCACTACATCTTCGCCGACGAATGGCCGAAGCTGACCTTCTCGCAGTTCGTGCCAATGAGCGAGACGTGGATTCTTGGCCGCACGCCCTTCATGACCGCGCACAACGTTCGGCCCACCTACGAACTGGAGAGAAACTGCGGGGCGGGCAGCGGCTTCGCCATGAAGCTCGGCCCCGCGTCCTTTGGCAAAGCGAACCTCGCCAAGGCCGCGCCGCTCGCGAAGGGCCGCTACGCCGTCACCGCGCTGGTGAAGGCGGTGAATGTCCACGGCCCGGGCGGACGCATCGAGCTGGTCGCAACGCAGGCGAAGACCAACAAGCAGCTCGCCGAGGCCCGGCACTTCGTCGGCAACGGAAACTTCGACTGGCGCAAGCAGGGCTTTGTATTCGACGTGCCCGAGGACGCGGGAGCGTTGCAACTGGCTTTCGGCAACGCCGGCACCGGCGACTTCCTCGTGACCGAAGTGGAGTTCCGCCGGCTCGCGGACGGCGAGGCGTTGCCCGCTGGCTTGCTCGCACGGGCGAACGACCAGCCCGCGCCCATTCCCGCCGCGCCCGCCGGAGCCGTCGCGGACTACCGGATGCTCGAAGGCAAGGGCCTCGTCGTGCTGAACCACGGCAGCGGCGGCGGCATTGGCCACCTCGACCTCGCGAACCTCGACTTCGTCACCGACGCGGGCCGCCCCGCGTTGCGCTTCGCGGACAACGCGACCGGCCGCAAGAGCTACCGCCTCGACAGCGGGCTGAATCGCTTCTACTTCAGCCACTCCGGCTACACCGGCAAGGATACCCTCCCGCTCGCGCTGACCGGCCACCACGGCGGCGGCGCGCCCATCCCCGGTCTCACGCTTGCCGCCTGGGTGAAGCCCGCGCCCGCGATGGGCAGCGCGCACCACGGCGGACGCGGCGACATCATCGGCTACGGCGCGCGACGCTTCGTCCTCGGCCTGCACGGTCAGAAGGCTCCTTATCAGCTCGCCGCGCGCATCAATTTGAACGACAGCTTTGTCTCCACCGCGAAGCTCGACGCCGACCGTTGGCAGCACGTAGCGATGACCGCCGAGCCCAAGGATGGCCAATGGCTCGTGCGCCTCTACCTCGACGGCCAGCCCGTTGGCGAAGGCCAGACGAAGAAGTTCCCCGCCGAATCCCCCATCGTCCCCTCGCTCATCCTCGGCGCGGAAATCTTCTACTTCCACGATGCCTACTACCGCGGGTTGATTGGGCGGACGCTGGTGCTGCATCGCGTGCTGCCAGCGGAGGAAGTAGTCGCGCTGGCGAAGTAGCCACGACCAGCGCAGCCATCAGGGCGACCCCTGTCAGTTTGAAACGCAAACGGCGGCTGACGTTTCCGCCAGCCGCCGTCGTGTGAAACCAGCCGTGCCTCAGTTGAACTTGTTCTTCCGATACGCGCCCATCGCCGGGGCGTCCGGGTTCACTTCAGGACCGAAATAGCGCAGGGTGACGAGGGGCTCGGTCTCGCTGGTGTTCTCGAAGGTCACGCCGTTCTTCGCGCCGTCTTCGGTGCAGAAGTATTCGTCCTCGGTGAGTTCATGGAAGCGGATGAGCTTCGGGCTGACGAGCGGCTGGCCATTGATCTTGCCGGTGCCTTGCACGCAGATGAGGCCGTAGGCACCGGTGTCTTTGATGGTGCATTTCACGCCGGGTTCGACGGTGAGTTCCTTCGCGGTGAAGAGCTGTTCGCCATCGACCTTGCCATAGACGATCCAGCGATCGACGAAACCTTCCTTGCGCGTGTCGGCCACGGGGACGGGTTCGAGGTAGTGGTTGTCCTTGAAGTTCGGGTCCACGTTCTTGTCCCAGTCGAGCTGGTCCACGATGAAGTCGAGATCCTGGTGTTTGCTCTTGGGCATGTCCTTCACGAGCAGGCTCCACGGGACGTAGCGGCCCTCGACCATGCTCTGATACATGCCGAAGACATCGCTGCCCCATTGCGGCTCGTAGGTGCAGAGGCTGCCGGGCGCGTGGAGAATGCACGGATCGATGAGCCAGCCGGTGCCGGGCTTGAGGCGGTAAGCTTTCGAGAGATCGAGGATGCCGTTGTCGCCCTTGTTCCAATCTTCAAGGCACTTGCGGACCTGGGCCTTGGTCGTGCCCGGCTCGAAGCCCATGAAGGTGTAGGGGAAGTTGTTGCCCACGTTGTTGTGCTGCGGCGGGAAGTAATAGCTCTCGGGCTTGCCTTCCTGGCCGACGAGCTTGGCCTGCTTCTGCGACTGGTGCATGTGATGCGGAATCGGCCCCATGTTGTCGAAGAACTTCGAGTAAACCGGCCAGCGACCATATTTCTTCCAAATCGCCTTACCGACGAGCGTTGCACCGCAGTCCTCGACCGCCTGTTTGAGCGTGAAGCGCTCGCCACCGACGACGCAATAGTTCAAGCCCTCGTCCGCCGCGCGACCTTCGTTGGCGGTCACCGTGGTGGAAGCGAACCAGCGTTCGTCAATGCCGCCTCGGTTCGCGCCGTAGGCGTAGGTGTCGTCGGGGTGGAGCTTGATGCGCAAGCCGGGCTGGAGAAACGAGCGCGGCACCCAGGCGGGCGCAAGGCGCAGCAGGCCGCCGGTGCGGGACAGTTCCGCGCCGACTTTGGCGGCGGTGTTTTTCTTGATGGTTTTGAGCTGGTTGACGGTGTTCATTTTTGTCTCAGTTATCAGGAGTCAGTGTTCAGCAATCAGTCGGTTCACAAGGCCTTTGGCTTTTGCGCGAACCACAGGACCAAGTGGCATTTTCGGCAGGCGAGGTTCACCCCGCCGCCAAGATTGGGCGACTCGTTGAACTCGCGATGCCGGCAGTGCGGACATTGGACTTGCGTTCCCGCTGCTTGGTATTCGCCAGGGTTCACTGCGGTCGCAGCGGCCTTGATGGCACGATGAACGGCTTTGAAGGTCTTGG
>CAIPBN010000195.1 GCA_903863315.1 uncultured Verrucomicrobiota bacterium
CCTTCGACCCCAAGCCCGAGCTGACGAAGCGCCACGGCCAGCCCGCCCAGTGGCGCGCCGACGAGCTTTCCCAAAGCGTCAGCGCAAACCGGAAGTGGCTGAAGAACCTGTGGGAGTTCAAACAGCGCGGGCAGTCCGGTCTCTGGGTGAGCGACCTGCTGCCGCACATCGCAGGCGTCGCGGACGAACTTTGCGTCGTGCGCTCGATGGTCGGCGAGACGCCGCTGCACGGCGCGCAGAGCCTCTTGCTCCACACGGGCCGCAGCATCGGCGCGGCGCCGAGTCTCGGCTCGTGGGTGTCCTACGGCCTCGGCACGGAGAACGAACAGCTTCCGAGCTACATGCTGCTCAACAACGACTGGGTGCCCAACGGTGGCTCGCAGAATTTCGCCAGCTCGTTCCTTCCCGCGACGCATCAGGCCACGCCCGTCCGCGCCAAGGGCCGGCCCGTGGACAACATCACGCCTGCCGACCCCGCCGCGTTGCAGCGTGCGAAGCTGGACTTCCTCCGCGAGCAGGACACGGCCACCGCGCAGGCCCGCGGCGGCTCCGACGCCATCGAGTCCGCCATCAAGAACTACGAGACCGCCGCGCGAATGCAGTCGCTCGTGCCCTCGCTCTGCGACGTGACCGGCGAAAGCCCCGAGACGCTCCGCCTCTACGGCGTGGACCGTGCGAATGACTTCGACAAGTTCTACGCGCTGCAATGCCTGCGGGCGCGCCGCATGGTCGAGGCCGGGGTGCGGTTCATCGAAATCACCTGCCCGAACACTCACGGGAACAATTCACCGTGGGACCAGCACGGAGACTTACGCCGACGCCACGAGGAGAACGCCCGCATCACTGACCAGCCCGTCGCCGCGCTCATCCGCGACCTGAAGGCGCGCGGCCTGCTCGACGAAACGCTCATCCTCTGGGCGGGTGAGATGGGCCGCACGCCGCACTCCTCCGGCACGGACGGCCGCGACCATCACGTCAGCGGCTACACCATCTTCATGGCTGGCGGGGGCGTGCGCGGCGGGATGACCTACGGCACCACCGACGAGATGGGCATGAGCGCGGTCGAGCACCGCGTGGACATCCACGACCTGCACGCAACGGTGTTGCACCTGCTCGGCATGAACCACGAGCGCCTTACCTTCCGCTTCGGTGGACGCGACCAGCGGCTCACGGACGTGCATGGGCAAGTGATCGAGGAAATCCTGGTTTGAGCCATAGCCATGACCCTGTGCGGTGCCCTGGCCCCTCTGGAGCCGGAGCGCCGTTGCCGACGGCGAGTGAGCGGGAGCGGGTTCATGAACTCCATCACCTCCGCATCTGCACCCGCCCTCTTTGTTTGCCCGTTCGCCTTGTGCTACGCTGAAACCACAGTGCACCGGCTGCCAGCCATTCAACGATGAGACGCGCACCATCTGCACAACGGTCTGGATGGCGGGCTGTAATCGGCCTGCTTCTGTTCGCTCTGCCATTCGCCATCGTGCCGGCCTGTGGCGGCGCGGCGGCGGTGCCAGCGGTGGCGCCCACGTTTGAGCAGCTTGCCTCCAACGTCGTCGCCCGTTCGCGCTGGGAGCGCACGCAAAACACGACCGCACAGTTCACCTTCAAGAAACTGCGCGTGTTCGAGGAGTTCGACGGGAAGGACAAGCTGGAGGAGCGCAAGCAGTCGCGTCAGGAGTGGCTGCCCATCAATGGCGTGCCGTTTGCGCGGCTGGTGGAGCGGAACGGCCAGCCGCTCACGGACAAGGAACGCAAGCTCGAGGAGGAGCGCGAGGCCGCCGCGCGCGCGGGGAAAAAGCCGGCGCGCAGTCCGGAAGCCTCCAAACGCGACAAGGAATGGCAGTTCACCGATGAGATGCTGGCGCGCTACACGTTCAAGGTCGTCGGACAGGAAGTCGTGCGCGGCCGACCGGCCTGGGTGGTGGAGTTCACTCCGCGCCGTGCGGACCTGCCGGTGAACAAGCTCACCGACCGCGTGGCCAACAAGGTGGCAGGCAAGGCCTGGGTGGATGCGGAGGAATGGGAGCTGGCGCGGCTGCAGTTCTGGCTGACCGATGAGGTCACGCTGATCGGCGGCGTGGTGGGCGTGCTGCGGAAGTTTGGGATGACCCTGGAACGAACGCGGATGGAACCCAATGCCTGGCTGCCCACCCTGGTGGATTTTGAGATGGGCGGTCGCGAGTTGCTCACCAACAAGCGCGTGCACTACCGCGAGGAGGCCACCGGCTTCAAGCGCGTTGCCCCGGCAAAATAGGCGTCGTCCCGCCAGCGCGCACACAAACTCCACTCGCCCGCCACGCCGCAGCCTGCTTTCATCCCGCGCATGATCACCGTGGTTGGCAGCTTTAACATGGATTTGTTCATCGAAGCGCCGCGCTTTCCGGCTCCGGGCGAGGCGATATTGGGCAGGAACTTCCGCCGCGCGCCCGGCGGCAAAGGGGCCAACCAGGCGTATGCCGTGGCGCGCATGGGCGTCCCTGCGGCCATGATCGGGGCGGTGGGGCAAGACGCGTTCGGCGATGAGATGGTGGCCAATCTGTTGGAGGTGGGCATCGGCACCCGGGGCGTGGTCCGCCGCGATACGGTGGCCAGCGGCACGGCGGTGGTCATCCTCGACGCCACGGGACAGAACCAGATTGTCGTGGCCAACGGGGCGAACGATACACTCACCGCCGCCGAGGTGCTGGCGCAGCGCGATTCGTTTGTCCGCTCGCAGGCGGTCATCGTGCAATTGGAAACTCCCATGGAAGCCGTGGAGGCCACGCTCCGGCTGGCCCGCGAGTGCCGCGTCATTTCCGTGCTCAATCCTGCTCCCTACGCTCCGGTGACGGATGCGCTGCTGCACTTGTGCGACTGGATCATCCCCAATGAGAACGAGACCGCCAAGCTGACCGGGGTGGAGGTGCATGATTCTGCCAGCGCGGCCAGTGCCGCCGTCGTCCTCAAGCTGCGTTCCGCCTGCCCGCGCGTGGCGGTGACGCTCGGGGCCAACGGCGTCTGGCTGGACACGCCGGAGTTCACCGGGCACGTGCCCGGCTTCAAGGTTCAGGCGGTGGACACCGTGGGCGCGGGCGATACTTTCATCGGCGCTTTTGTGGCGCGGCTGGTGCGGGGCGTGCCGGTGCGGGAAGCCGCCCGGTTTGCCTGTGCGGCGGC
Source organism: uncultured Verrucomicrobiota bacterium (assembly GCA_903863315.1). GTDB lineage: Bacteria > Verrucomicrobiota > Verrucomicrobiia > Limisphaerales > SXTU01 > SXTU01. Next base: position 3,154 of record CAIPBN010000195.1, read on the forward strand.
GGCCATGGCCGTGACCCGACGGGGCGCCCAGGCCAGCATCCCCACCGCCAACGAGGTCGAGGAGTGGCTGAGGCAAAACGGAGCGGCAGCATGAGTCCCGTCACGCACTTTCTCGCGGGCTGGGCGCTGGCACACGCAGCCGAACTCAATCCCCGCGAGCGGATGCTGATAAGCGTCGCGGGCATCATTCCTGACCTGGACGGGTTCGGCATCGCCGTGGACCTGGTCACGCGCGGCGCGACGGACTGGTGGGGAAAGTATCACCATGAGCTGGGGCACAACCTTGGCTTCTGCCTGCTGGTGACCGTGGTCTCCGCCTGCCTGGCCAAGCGCAAGAGCGTGACGGCGTTGCTCGTGTTCCTGAGTTTCCACCTCCATCTGATTTGCGACCTCATTGGCGCGCGCGGTCCGGATGGCGACCAGTGGCCCATCCCGTATCTCGCGCCGTTCTCCGCCCTTCCGCGATTGGTCTGGAGCGGGCAATGGGCGCTCAACGCCTGGCCGAACCTGCTGATCACCGCCGGCCTGATTGCGTTGGCGCTGCGCTGGGCATGGCTGCGTGGCTACTCGCCGTTGGAGATGATTTCCGCGCGGGCCGACGCGGTGTTCGTGGGGACGTTGCGACGGAGGTTCCCGGCGCGGGAGAAGCAGTAATCAGTGCTTGGCGGTTAGTGGCGGATGGCACAATCAGCCGCCGACTAAATACTGATTACTAATCACTCATTTTTCCCCACTCTCCCCCCGTGTCGCTAGAACACACCCAAGTCACCTTTCGCTACGAACGCCTGCGCGCACTGGCCATGGGGGTGCTGGAGGCGGCGGCGACCAC
>CAIPBN010000196.1 GCA_903863315.1 uncultured Verrucomicrobiota bacterium
AATGGAAAGTTTAGTCTGGCCGATCTCAGCAACCCGGCTGTGGTGGCTGGCCCTTCAGATCCAGACTCAGATTCGTTCCCAAACAGTGTTGAATATGCCATGGGATTCCATCCCAACAGCCCGGCCACCGCTGCCGAGCGCAATGCCCTGCCTCGATTGAGCGCCACTTCGATAGACACCACCTTGTCATTCTCCATTCCCGATCAGGCCGGATCGGATGTCACCTTCGTAGTTGAGGCCAGTCGCGACATGTCATCAAACGGTTGGCAGGAAATCTCCCGGCGGGTGGGCAACGGCTCATGGACTGGCACGGCAAACGTCTTCACCGGTTCGCCGCAAGATTCCCGCATTCCCATCCTCATTACTGAGCCGGGACTTTCCCTTCAGGGTAGACGCTTTTATCGAGTCCGCGTGATCGTCGAGTAATGTCACTCCACGCACTGAATGCATTCTGAACCAACCGAACGTTGCCGCAGGTCTGGTTTAGCACGGTGAAGAAGGGCGACTCCTCTTTGTGACCGCAAGCAGTCTGCGAGAGATCTGTCTTCCACTGGATTCTTATCCGATCATTGTTAATGCTCAAGACAGGCTGCGGCGAGGAAGTCCAACCGAGTCCCCGGCTGCCTAGACTTAACCGACCGGTGAAATGCGGTGAGGAATGGCACGTAAGCTTACGAATCAATAGGAGCAAACTCAGGCGATCAGGCAACGGCGACGCGGACGGGCGCGGTCACAACGTCAAGGGCTACTCCAAGTAGCTTGCCGGCTTCAGCTGCGGCGCGACCGATGACCCTGGCGCGCGGTTTCTGTTAAGCCCGGTTGCAAATACGAGGAACCCGTTGAACAGTTCAGCGCTTACAAATCGGCGAAAGAGATCAACAATGAAGCTAGGACTGTTGGAAAAAGGCTGATTGCTGGGGCGAAGCAGAAGGGCAAGCAGGCGTTCATCTACGTCAACAACCGGCTGGAAGGGAATGCGCTAGAGACGATTGCGGCCATGACTGAACCCAATATCTGATGGAGGCAGCCACCCAGCACCGGGTCATTCTGCATCTCGACATGGACGCGTTCTACGCTTCCGTCGAGCAGCGTGACCATCCGGAGTTGCGAGGCAAGCCGGTGATCGTCGGTTCTCCACCCACGCAGCGAGGCGTGGTGGCGGCTGCCAGCTACGAGGCTCGGAGGTTTGGAGTTCGCTCTGCGATGCCGAGTGTGACGGCCAGTCGCCTGTGCCCTGCTGGTGTGTTTGTCCGCCCGCGCATGGAGGCCTACCGAGCCGAGTCCCGCGCGATCATGGCCTTGGTGCGAGGACTCGCTGGTGAACGCATCCAGCAGGTGTCGGTGGACGAGGCCTACGTGGACATCACCCAATTGCAATCGTTCGGCACCGCTGATGATGCGTTGCAAGGGGCTTTGCCGTTGGCCCGGTCACTCAAGCTGACGATCCGAGCCGAACGAGGGCTCTCCGCCAGCATCGGGTTGGCTTCCAACAAGCTGCTCGCCAAGCTGGCCAGTGATTTTGAGAAGCCCGATGGGCTGACCTTAATTCGGGAGTCGGAGAAGGTGGCGTTTCTGCGCCCACTCCCGGTGCGCGCTTTACATGGCGTGGGGAAGGTCACGGAGGAACATCTCGCAGGAGCCGGACTGCGCACCGTCGGCGACTTGCAGGACCATGCTGGTGACCTGCGGGCGCTGGTCGGCAGTTGGGGACCGGAGTTGAAGCGGTTTGCTTTCGGTGAGGACCAGCGGCCTTTGGAACTGGGTGACGACATCAAGAGCATCAGTAGTGAGAACACCTTTCTGAAGGACACCGATGACCGCCCCACTTTGCGCGCCTGCCTGCGGGAACAGGCGGAGGAGATCGCCGGCAAGCTGGTCCGCCGCCGGTTGGCGGCCTTCACGGTGCAAGTGAAGGTGCGCTACGGTGACTTCATGACATTGACCCGGCAGATCTCCGTCGAGGAACCGATACAGGAGGCGCGGGAGATCTACCGGCTTGGCTGCTGGTTGCTGGGCCGAGAGCGGTTGGTGCATCGTCCGTTGAGGTTGATCGGCCTGGGGGTGAGCAATCTGCTGGAGGCACAGGCACGGCAGCTTTCTTTGGCTTTAGCCGGGGAACGGAACCAGACGCGCGGTTAGTCGGGTCGTTTCCGGCTGTGGGTGGCAACGGGGCCGGTGAGAGCTTTTCATAAGCCATGCCGGAGGAACCGTGAGCTGCGTGCTTGAGGAGAGAGAGATTGAATCTGCCCTGCCTCGGCTTACCCTCGCAGCCGTGAACTTTCCTTGTTGTCTGTTGTCCCTGCTACTCACGGCAAGCACGCTGGCCGCGCAAAGCGACTGGGACGAGCCATTTCCTCCGCACCGGATCGCCGACCAGCTCTACTACGTCGGCTCCAAGGGCCTCGCGTCCTACCTCATCACCACCAGCAAGGGCCATATCCTGATCAATTCGAGCTTCGACCGAACCGTGCCCATCATCCGGGGCAACGTCGAGAAGCTTGGGTTCAAGTTCACCGACATCAAGATTCTCCTGGCGAGCCACGCCCATTCCGATCACGTCGCGGGTCATGCGCTCATCAAAGAACTGACCGGAGCCCGCGTCGAGGTGATGGCGGGGGATGCCCAGGTGATCGCCAGCGGTGGCAAGGGCCAGTATCTTTACCGTGAGGGATGGAAGCCCTGCGCAGTGGACCGGGTGCTCAAGGAGGGTGACACCGTGACGCTTGGCGACGCCACGCTGACGGCCCGTCACACCCCCGGGCACACTCGCGGTTGCACGACCTGGACCATGCAGGCGGCCGATGGCGGCCAGTTGCGGAACATCGTCATCATCGGCAGTCCCAACGTGAACGCCGGCTATCAACTGATCACCAACCGCGACTACCCGGAAATCGCCGACGATTTCGCCAGGACCTTCCGCCTGCTCAAGTCCTTGCCCTGCGACATTTTTCTCGGCGCCCATGGCAACTACTATGGGATGGAGGCGAAATACGCCCGGCTTCAGAAGGAGCCCAAAACCAATCCCTTCGTTGATCCTGAAGGCTATCGGGCCTACGTGGAGAACCGCCACAAGGCGTTTCAGGAGACGACGCAGAAGCAGCAGAAGTGAAGCAGTAGTCGGATCGAAGGTGCCCGGTTGTTGTTCAACGATCCTTTCGCTGCCAGAGGAGTTGACCTCACTTTCCGTGAACGCATGATGTTCAAGTCTTCAACAACTAGTCGCTGATGCCGACGGTCGGGGAGCAGATGATTGTTCCAGCGGTTGAAACCAGCGACTCGATAGTCGCAGCGCGTTTCCTGCTGAAGCTCGTCCGAAAATACGAGGAAGCCGTTGATCAGTTCAGCCCTTCCCGAGCGATTCGCCGGACGACCGCGCCATTAAGACCTGAAAAACCCTCATGCATGCTGGCGGATCGGTCTGTCCAGTGAACTTAGATTCCACGAGAACGAATTTCCTTTTGGTTGGCAGCATTCAACTCCTAAATCGAAGCATGAACGACATTGAGAGACGGATTTCCGAGCACCCATTCTTTCGCAGCATGGCACCAGCGCATTTAGGGCTGGTGACGGAAAGTGCCAAGGAAGCGAAGTTTGAATCCGATCAGATTATTTTTCGTGAAAAGGAGCCAGCGGACCGTTTTTACCTGATCGAATCAGGCCGGGTAGCGTTGGGCTGGCATACTCCCGAGGGCAAGATGGTGTTGGTTCAAACGCTCGGTCCTGGCGAGGTCATCGGGTGGTCCTGGTTGTTCCCGCCCTTTGTCTGGCACTTCCAGGCCCGAGCTACGGAGCCGACCTGCACCGTGGTCCTGGATGGTGGACAACTGCTCGTGGCCGCTGAAGAAAACCCTCAGTTCGGCTACGAACTGATGCGACGAATTGCACAGATGGTGATCACCCGATTGCAAGCGAGCCGAAGGTCCAGAGTTGTGGTGGACGGAGCGAAGTAGCTTTGAGGAGTGGGTGCGTTTGACAGCGCACGCCGATGTGTTCAAACATCATTCCAACCACCATTGCCTGATCCCCATCCGGTTCGGTCGTGCCCTTCAAGGCATCCACTAAGTCCTGCTGCTGACAATGAATTGCACCAGGTGGGCGGTGGTGGAATCAGGAAGGGCGATGAGGAATCCCATTTTCGGCGGTCGAGCGGTTGAAGCAAT
>CAIPBN010000197.1 GCA_903863315.1 uncultured Verrucomicrobiota bacterium
CTTCGGGCTTGTTCGCGTCTGCCGTGGGCAGATTGATTTGCAGTTCGGCAAAGCGCGAGTAGGTGGTGGTCACCATTAGAAAGATCAGGATGACCAATAAGACGTCGATCAACGGTATCAGGTTGATCTCTGGTTCTTCCTTGCGGTTACCGAGGCGAAAATTCAAGGTTGACGCCCGCTCAGTTTTGACGATTGCCGTGCAGGATTTCGACCAGCCGCACCGCCTGGCTTTCCATCTCGACGATCAGAGCATCGATGTGGCCGCGGAAGTAGCGGTAGAAAATCATGCTCGGAATGGCGACGACCAGACCCATCGCCGTGTTGTAGAGCGCGACAGAAATGCCATGCGCGAGGGCAATCGGGTTGCTGCCCGAGGGCGCTTGCGAACCAAAGATCTCGATCATGCCGATTACCGTACCCAGCAAGCCGAGGAGCGGGCTGATGGAGGCAATGGTGCCCAGGGTGTTCAGGAACCGCTCGAGTTCATGGGCGGCGCTACGTCCGGCATCATCGAGGGCCTCTTTCATGATTTGCGGCGAGCTTTTCGCATTCTTGATGCCGGCGGCGAGAATCTTGCCTAACGGGGATCCGCCGCCGAGGCGTGCAACCAGCTGTTGCGAAACGCCATGCTGCTGGAATTCCTGCGTGACTTCGTTTAACAGGTTTTTAGGGGCGACAATGCTGCTGCGCAGCGACCACGCACGTTCACCGATGATGGCGAGGGAAATCACCGAGGCCAGCAACAGCGGCCAGATTGGCCATCCAGCAGCTTCAATCAATGCAAACACATGCTTCTCCGATTCGTCCAGATTTGAACGGCGTAACTGTATATGGGCAGTCGCTTTTCAGCAAGCGCGAGCATTATCCAGCGGGGTATGAGTCTGAACGGGGAACGTGATTCCAACGGGGTTTGAGTCTGGGGAGGTATCTGCGATCGATCATGATGCGAGGCATGGTGATCGATATGAACGACAAGCAGTTGCTGACCCTGGCCCAGTTGCAGGGTTTTCTGGACGGAACCGCGGCGCTGGATTTTTCCGTCGCTCCCGACGAGCGCTACGCGTTCATCACCCGAATCGTGCGCCGCTTTGGGTATCACCGCCTGAAACGATCCCAGAAGGCGGTGGTGCTGCGCTTTCTCGAACGGGTCAGCGGCTATTCGCGCCAACAACTCACTCGGTTGGTCAAGCGCAGCACCGAGCGCAGCGCACTGACCAAGCGATACCGCTGCTCACGAACCAGTTTTGCGCGCACCTACACCGATGCCGACATCACACTGTTGGCCACGACCGACGCCCTGCATGGCACGCTCTCGGGACCGGCCACCAAGAAGCTCATGGAACGCGCGTTTAAGGTGTTTGACGAGCCCCGCTACAAGCGCCTGGCGACGATCTCCGTCGCACATCTCTACAATCTGCGCAAGCAGAGCGGCTATCAGCGCCAACGCCAGGCGTGGACCAAGACCCGCCCCGTGACCATCGCCATCGGCGAGCGACGCGCACCAGCCCCCAACAACCGCCCCGGCTATC
>CAIPBN010000198.1 GCA_903863315.1 uncultured Verrucomicrobiota bacterium
GCGCTGAGAACGGCAGCCGAGGTGTTCGGCGCTGCAATCCACCGCGCCGAAGCGGAGGAAGAACGCGGCCGGATTCAGGTCAAACTCAAGGAGGCGCAGAAGCTGGAAAGTCTGGGCGTGCTGGCGGGTGGGATCGCCCATGATTTCAACAACCTCCTCACGAGCATCTTGGGCAATGCCAGCCTGGCCAGGATGGACCTTCCACCCAACTCTCGGGCGGACTATTCGCTTCAGCAAATCGAAGCCACCTCCCTGCGCGCCGCCGAGCTCTGCAAACAAATGCTGGCCTACGCAGGCAAGGGCCGTTTCGTGGTGCAGACCCAGGATTTGAGTCGCCTGATCAATGACATCATCCAGCTCATCCGGGTCTCCCTGAGCAAGAAGGCCAGCATTGATCTGGAACTGGCCCCCAACCTGCCGCCCGTGATGGCCGATGCCGCCCAAGTGCGCCAGATCGTGATGAATCTGGTGATCAACGCCTCCGAGTCCATTGGCGATCGCGCGGGCCGCATCGTCATCACCACCGGCGTGCTCCGCCTGGACCCGGACTTTTTTGAGGACGCGGTCTGTGCCCCTGAGAACCCGGCGGAGGACTACGTGTTTCTCCGGGTGCAGGACGATGGCTGCGGCATGACGGCGGCCGTGCGGGCGCGTATTTTCGAGCCCTTCTTCACCACCAAGTTCACCGGGCGCGGCCTCGGACTGTCCGCCACCCTGGGCATCATCCGCGGACACAAAGGCGCGCTCAAGGTCCAGAGTGAACCCGGGCGTGGCAGCACTTTCACCGTATTGTTGCCTCAGGTGACGGACAAGCTGGCCGTGCCCGAAGCCCCAGCCACCGCCGCGACCAGTTGGCGGGGGCAGGGCCGGATTCTGGTGGTGGATGATGAGGCAGCAGTGCGCGTCGTCGCCCGCCGTGCCTTGGAGACGCTCGGTTTCACCGTGGCGGTGGCGCAGGATGGCCGCGAGGCGGTCGAGATATTTGCCGCGAACCCGGCAAGCTTTGTGGCCGTGCTGATGGACTTGACGATGCCACAGCTCAACGGACTGGAGGCCTTCGCGCAAATGCGCCAGCTCCACCCTTCCGTGCGCGTGCTGCTGATGAGCGGCTACGACGCGCAGGAATCCACCGCTCACCTGGCTGCGCAAGGTCTGGCTGGTTTCCTGCCGAAACCGTTCGAGCTGGCCGAGCTTTGCGAAAAGGTTCGCGCCCTGGTCACCACGGCGGCCCAGCCTTGATGCCGGGGTGGCTCACGGGCTGGGCGGAAGCCGCATCAGCCACTCCGCCCGACAATCCCGCATTGCATCCCCGGTCGCACCCGCTACAACCTCCGCGCCATGACTGCTCCAATCATTGTCCTGTGGGTTTACATCGTGCTGCTCGAAGCGGGCGGCCTCGTCGGCTTCCTGAAAGCCGGCAGCAAGGCCTCGCTCATCGCCAGCAGCGTCTTTGCGCTGCCGCTTATCCTCGCGGCGCTGGGCATCCTGCCCGCCGTCGTGGCGGACGGCGTGATCGCCTTCCTGCTGGTCTTCATGGGCGTGAAGTTCGCCAAGTCCAAGAAGTTCATGCCCAGCGGGCTGATGGTGGTGCTCTCGGTGCTGGCCTTGGCGCTGCGGTTCTTCCTCAAGTAAGCTCCCGGCCGCTTGTGCAACAGGCGCTCCCCATCTGGCAACTCCACGGCCAAATCGTGGAGACACTGCGCACCGGCAACCGCCTCGTGCTCGTCGCCCCCACCGGTTCCGGCAAGACCACGCAGGTGCCGCAGATGCTGGCGGATGCAGGGTCTAGGCTCTGGGGTCTGGGGTCTGGGGCAGACAACGCGGCTCCGAACACCACCCTAGACGCTAGACCCAAGACCCCAAACCCCAACCCGCCCTTCCGCATCGTCGTGCTGCAACC
>CAIPBN010000199.1 GCA_903863315.1 uncultured Verrucomicrobiota bacterium
CATCAACGCTGACGCCATTCTCGCACAATCCGTTGCCCCGCCAGCTCACCGAACGCCAACGCCTCGGCATCCTGCGCATCTACGGCCCCGAGCGCAGTGATGAGCCGAACTGGCAATCCCACTACTTCAACAACGCCGCCTTCGTCGCCGCCACCTCGCGCGACCCGGTCACGCGACTCGACGCCGTGCGCCTGCTACAGCTCGGCCTCGGCGACGTGAAACTCGTGCAGGACAAGCCCGACACCTACGACGGCTTCGTCGCCAGCAAGACCGAGGACATCCCCACGCCGCTGCGCCAACACGTCGTCGAGCGCCTCGCACCCGCGTTCCCGTCGGGCGACACCGACCTTGACGGCGAACTGGGCCGGCTGCTGGGGATGCTTTCCGCCAACGCACCGGGCTTGCTTGAGCGCGTCGCCGCGAAGCTCACCGACAGCAGCACCGTTGAAGATGACATTCACTACCTGATGGTCGCCGCGCGGTTGCAGGGACCCCGCCCGATTGAAGTCAGCATTCGTGTCGCTCGTGCCGTGGCCGGGCTGCACCAGAAAATGCTGGCCGACAAAAAGGAACCGAGCCGTTTCTGGCCCGTGCGCGTGGCCGACATGTTCAGCCGCCTGCTGGAGCGCGATGCGAAACTCGCCGCCGCGCTCGTCGCGTCATCGAACTTCGGCCTGCCCGACCACGCGCTATTCGCCCAGCGTTTTGAAAATCCGGAGCAGCCAGATGCCGCGCGCCGCCTGCTCATCGCGCCGCAGTGGACCAGTGAACTGGTCGCCTTTCTCGCCGTGCTGCCAGACGCCGAGTTGTTCCCCGCGCTGCGCCAGCAGTGGTCGCACGCAAGCCTGCAGGACGCCCTTCTCCGCGTTTTCGCCCGCAACCCACTACAGGACGACCGCGCGCGCTTCGTTACTGCACTCGGCTCGTTCCAGCCTGCTGTGGTGGAGCTCGCCGCGAAGTCGCTGGCGAAGCTGGATGGCAAGGCGTCTCCAAAGGAACTTGCCACCGCGCTGACATCTCTCCGCCGGCATTGCGCCACCCCGAAGGAGAAAGCCACCCGCACCGAGCTCGCGGACTTGCTCGCCAAGTGGAGCGGACAAGCCATCGCCGTCACGGAGTCTGGCGACTTGGTCAAAGCCTATGCCCCGTGGTTTGAGTGGTTCGCGCAGGCTCATCCCGCCACCGCGAAGGAACTGCTCGGGGGCGACGAGGACACCGCCGCCTTCCTCAAGCGCCTGCCATCCATCGCTTGGGATTCCGGTGATGCGAAGCGCGGCCAGCGGCTCTACGAGGAGCGCATGTGCCACCGCTGCCATTCCACCAGCACACGCATCGGCCCAGACCTGACCGGAGTGGCCAGCCGGCTGTCGCGCGAGGACCTGTTCATCGCCATCCTTGACCCGAACCGCGACATCTCGCCAACGTATCTGCCGAAGCTGGTCACAACCAAGTCCGGCGGGAGCTACACGGGCTTCATGGTCTATGACTCTCCCACCGCCAAGCTGGTTCAGACCGGCCCAGACACGACGGTGCGGCTCTTGGGCGACGAGGTGACGGGGGTGGTGGACACCCGCGTGTCGCTCATGCCGACCGGATTGCTCGCGGGGCTGAAGGACTCCGAGCTGGCGGACTTCTACGCGTTCCTAAAGACGCTGAGGAAGTGACGGAGCGCCGGTCTCCGACCCGGCGTGTTCCTGGTCCTACGCTTCGCGCCGGCTCGGAGAGCGGCGCTCCACCGATGCCTCAGAGCTTCGCCATCGCGCTGTCCAGCGCGGCGTAGAGCTGGTTCATCGTGGCGGGCGTTTCGTCGCCCATGTTGGAGAGGCGGAAGGTGGTGCCCTTGATTTTTCCGTAGCCGCCATCAATGAGGAAGCCTTGTTCCTTCACGAGTTTCTGGAGCTTGGCGGCGTCCACGACGCGGCCGCCGGGCTTCGCGCCGTTGTTCACGCAGCAGAGCGTGATGGACTCGAAGCCGGCCTCGGGGAAGAGCGTGAAGCCGTGCTTCGCCGCCCAGTCGCGCGTCATCTGGTTGGTCTGCGTGTGCCGCGCGTAACGGGCTTCGAGACCCTCGGCGAAGAACTCGTCCAGTTTGCTCGCGAGCGCATAGACATGCGGGATGCTCGGCGTGCTGGGCGTCATGCTGTCCACGGCGTTCTTCTGGAACTCCACGAAGTCGAAGTAGTAACCCCGATCCTTGGTGGTCGCAGCCTTCGCCAGCGCGGCGGGCGAGCAGGTGAAGACTGACAAGCCAGGCGGCAGGGCGAACGCCTTCTGCGTGCCCGCCAGCAGCACGTCAATGCCGAGCGCGTCGAAGTTCAACGGCAGGGCAGTCATCGAGCTGACGGCGTCCACGATGAACATCACGTCGGGATACTTCGCCTTGAGCGCGGCGATTTCCGCGACCGGCGACATCGTGCCGGTGCTGGTCTCGTTGTGGATCAGGGTGAGCGAGTCGAACTGGCCGGTGGCGAGCTTGGCGTTAATGGCCTCGGCGCGGATGGGCGAGCCCCACGGGACTTGCAAACCCTCGGCGTCCTTGCCGCAGCGCTTGGCGACATCCAGCCACTTGTCCGAGAACGCGCCCTTCATGCAGCAGAGGACTTTCTTCTGCGTGAGGTTGCGCAGCGCGCCTTCCATCACGCCCCAGGCGCTGGAGGTGGAGAGATAGACGAGTTGCTTCGTGCCGAGCAGCGTTTGGAGCTGCGGCTGCATTTTCGCGACGAGGTCTTTGAAGCCCTGGCCGCGATGGCCGATCATCGGCGAGCAAAGCGCCTTGAAGGTTTTCTCGCTGACCTCGACCGGACCCGGGATGTGGAGTTTGACGTGCGCCATAAAACAGGCGGCGAAAGTTTCACAAGGGGCGCGGGGAGGCAAGTTTGTTCCCGCCGCCAGCGGCATTGCCCCGGCGCATCCCCGAACACACGTTTGACTTGGCCTTGCCAGTCTCCATACTCGCCGAAATTCAAATGCGCGGGGGACGGGGTTTTCCGGAACCGGCACTGAAGGCACTGAAAAAACTATGGCCAGAGTCAAACACATCGCACTCGTTCAGTTCAAAGCCGAGACCACTCCGGAGCAGATCGACGGGGTCTTCAGCTCCCTGCTCGACCTTTCCGAGACCATTCCCGGCGTTGAAGACTTCATCTCCGGTCCTAACAACAGCCCTGAGGGGCTCAACGCCGGCCACACGCATGCGTTTGTGATGACGTTCGCCGATGCCGCCGCCCGGGATGCCTACCTCACGCATCCGGACCATCAAGCCTTCGTGGCCAGCGCATTGCCACGCATTGAAAAGGTGACGGTCGTGGATTTCGAACTGTAGGCAACCGGCGGAGCGCCGCATGCAGTCCATGTCCGCGCCGCAGCCTTTTTCGACCGAAACAAGAGCCCAGACCTGCTTCCGACGTCCTCG
>CAIPBN010000200.1 GCA_903863315.1 uncultured Verrucomicrobiota bacterium
AACTGGTTCCCCAAGAAGGAGTCCGCCCGCCGCACCCTCCTCAACACCCTCGCTGACAAACTCCCCGGTGCGTATGCCACCAAATACGGCATTACCGCTGACGAATTGACCACGCTCGGCAACTTCCGCCTCTGGTTCAACTGGACCCTCGACACCCTCGAAGCCATCCGCCTGAAGGCCCAAGGCTACACCGGCTTCCGGGACGCCCTCGGCTACGGCAAGGGCACCGCCAGCGGGGATCTCACCCTGCCACCCGCCCTCGCCCTCCCGGCGGTGCCCAGCACCGGCACCCCGCCCGTGATGATCACCCCGCAGGCCAACGGCTGGAGGTTTACCGCCAGCCTCGTCAGCCGCATCAAGGGCCACGCCGCCTACACTGAGGCAGATGGGCAAGATCTCGGTGTTATCGGAGCCGAAGAGCAAGGTGCGGACCCGGAGACCACCCAGCCGGACCTCAAGCTCGTGCGCGTGGCGGGCGGGCACATTGAAGTGCAGTGGAAGAAGAGCGGCTTCACCGGCGTGCGCATCGAAGTGGACCGGGGCAACGGCCCAGTGGACCTTTCTGGCCGTGGACACCGTCCCGCACTACACGGATACCGCCACCCCCGCGCCCGGGACCACCGCCCTCTGGAAATACCGCGCCATCTACCTCGACGGTGACGAATCCTTCGGTCAATGGAGCGACACGGTCAGCATCGCGGTAAACAACTGAATCCACCAACACGAAGACTGAACCCGTCCCATTATGAAAATCACTTGTCGCCTCGCCTCCCTCCCGCTCCGTTTACTGTTCTCACTGATCGGAGCTCTCACGTTCAGCCCGCCGGTCAGTGCTCAGACAGAGCCGTTCGAGGGTCTGCGCTTTAAGGAGTTCAACGCCACCATCGTGCGGGACTGGGTTTCCGTTCACGGCATGAGCAATGGTAACTTCATCTCCGCCTATTTCAGCACGACCTCCAAGCAGGTGATCGAGGGTGGCACCAATGCCTTTCGGCAGATCACCCTGAGTGGCTACTGGGATGGGAACACGGGCGGTTACAGCAATCTTACGCCCGCCGTGGTCGTCACCAACTGCTTCGCCCTCGGGTCCAACGGCGTCGTCGGTGACCTCGCCGCCGACGGATTGAAGCCGTTTCTGGACGGCATGGGCTATACTTCCTACGGAGCTGCCAACCCGCCGAACCACGAGTTTCAACTTCCTTTCCAGCCGTTTCTGGGTGGGGGCACCGTCTATCGGATGGACACTGGCACTAACACTGGCGTGAGCGGGGAGCTGGAAATCGTGCTCGCTGGTGAAGCTGGGTCCACCAACGATGTGGTCGTCGCTTTCACAGTTACTGCCACCGATGAAGATACTGGCCTGCCAATACCTGACGAGGACATCACGCTGGGCGGCGCTGTCACCAACGGAGTCGCTTGGGCCAAGTTCGCCGACAACAGCACCAACGGAGCCACCCCAGACATTTCCGCCATTCCAACTGGACGGCGAGTGTGACGCCGACAATTTACAGAGCTGAGATTTGGGTGGACGAGATTGCCTGGTTTGGTTCCGAAACGAACACAAACGTGTTCGTTGCCTTTGCAGATCCCACGGGCGGGCCGCAAATCCTGTATCGTGAGCCCCCCATCGCTCCAGTAAGTGGAAAGACAGTTCCGACTGTTGTGGGAAAACGAGTGACACTAATCGCAAATCCGGCTGGCGCAGCTGAATATAAATGGACAATTGAAGGCCCCACGGTCTCAGATTTTGTTCAATCAGGTTCTAGTGGTGGTCCTGTCTTTGATTTCCCGAAGACAAACCGAATCGTCAATTTTGCTTGGTGGAAGCCTAGCACGAACACCGTCACGCTCGATGTCACCATCGGTCCAATGACGATCACGACCAAATGCATTTTTGTAGTCGCGGAGCCGCTCGTAAGCCTCACAACCACTGTCGGTGCTGTTACGGTCGATGAAAACCATGAGGAAGCCCTCGGACTGACAAGCTTACACTTCGGCGATGCAGGCTTAAATGTTGGCGTTCGCTTTCAACATACCGGGAACGCTCCGGGTGCAAACATCGGGAGCCTGATTTGGGTGCAAATTGCGAATAGCGGCGTGAGCAAGCTCAAGAAGAGTGGCAACGCCTGGAAGATGAGTGCTTCTGGTTTGGATAAAACATTTCCCTACAGCGATCTTAATAGCACAAGTGGCTCCCCTGCTGTGTTGGGATACGACGAAGAATCCGGATTAGCCGAATCTTTAGGTGGGGCTTATGACGAGGTCGAAGTGAACGATTCCTATACGATGTATCTCATGTATCAGCCATATAGCATTGGGAATGATAGTGTCTGGGTGCCGATTAAACAAGTGGACTGGGGTTGGAATGCACGAGCAGTGAGAGGTGAAAGCGGCTGGGGTTTCCCTCTTGTGCCAACTATAAGTGTGCCGCCAGCCATACGCGCAACCGGTTGGCCTTCATGGACTAAATCAGCTCAAGATGCCACTTGGCAGCCTGATTGACTTCCTATGGCCTGTTATCCTTTCCAGAGGGCGCTTTTGATCGCCGGTATTTTGCTGGTCGGGATTATGCGTTCTTCCTGTCTAGCTGTAACAATTCACCCAGTCTGGCAATGGGTGTCAGCTCAACGACATGTTCTGCATGATGCGCTACCCAAGGGAATTGAGAATTGGGGGCTAGACAATTCTGGGTTTGCACTGAGCCTTACGCTTGAAACTAATACTTTTCGGCAGGGTGATCCAATCAGTCTTCGACTTGTCTGTAAAAATGTTTCACAAGAAGATTCCTTGGAAGTGTATGGCCTTAGTGCTGGACTCAGAACTGACATCGAAATCACTGTGCTGGATGCAAATGGCGAGCCAGTCTTGGTCAATCCAGACGCAGAAGCTGAGCGCAAATCTGGCCGAAGTAGCGGCAAAAGTGACCGATGCCCTGTCGGGTTTGCGCTCGTTGAATCTGTCTCCATCGGACATGTCTTCCAGTTCAAGCCTGAGCATACTTATTACGTCTATGCTGCGAAGAAGGTGGCCGATCTGAAAACTGGCAAGCGCAGTCAAGTGACTAGTGGGAATGCCATATTTCGGATTACTGCTCCAAACTTGGTCGCCGCACCGCAAACCTTGCTGACCAATTCTCCGGTGCCTGCGGCGGCTTCACCCAACCCTAAACGGGCAGGCATCACCTTGCCGCTGCCAGCACCCCAGACTAGGGGTAATCACCCGATTCGGCCGTCAGCCGCTTTCGCTGCGTCGGCACAATCTTCCGATAGGTTGGTTCCCGTAACGCGTGATCGTGGTTCGCTCGCCGGGCCACAGGTTCAATCGCCGTCTGCTGTGCTGGCACAGGCGAGTCCGCCGGAGCGGAACGGGATGGGTGCGGTTGGCCTCGCCGGCTGGCTGCTGTTGGGGCTGCCGCTGGCCGTGCTGCTTTGGATTCTGAGCCGGGCGGCCAGCCGAGCCCACCCGCCCAAGGCGTGAGGTGGTTGGCTACTTCAGCGTGAGCACGAAGGCCTGGATGTCGGCGAGTTCCTGGGCGCTGAAGATGTCGGCCATCGGGGGCATGGGGGAGACCTTGAGCTGCTCAAAACCCTTCGCCAGCACCTTGCTCGGCTCCAGCAGGCTCTCGCGGATGTAGTCCTTGGTGGCCCGTGTGGCGATGCCGTCCAGCGCGGGGCCGACGGTGATGCCCTGGCCTTTGGCCGTGTGGCAGAGGATGCAGGCGGCGGCGTGCTTGAAGAAGATTTGCTCGCCGCGTTTCACGTCGCCGGCGACGAGCGCGTTGGGGTCCTCGGCGGGGAGCAGTTCGCAGAGCTTCACGTCGTCCCACAAGCCATCTCCCTTGGCGACGTGCAGGATGTTGATGCTCGCGGTGGTGCGGTTGCCGCTGGTGAAGAGCACTTCCACCTCGGTCCAGTCGGTGTCCCGGCGGCGCACCGTATCTGTTTCCGCCCGGCCGATATGGTCGTTGAGGCTGACCTTGCCTTGCAGGGCGTGGGTCTTCACCCAGCCGCTCAGGCGGTATTGGGTGTTCGGCTTGATGGGCACATCGGCATGCAGGCTGGTGTCGGCGTCGCCGCGCGTGATGCAGCGGACGGCCTGCTTCCCGCCGTGGAACTGCCCGGCGTCGGCAACCACCTTCCACTCGGCGGTTTTGTTGGCCTCGCGGTTGCCGTAATCGCGGCGCTTCCAACCCTCGGGCAGGCCGTCCTTGCCCACGACTTCAAAGCCGGGATTGGGCAGGAGGTTCGGGCCTTCCTTGTAGGCTTCGGCTTTGTGCAAGCGGGCGATGACCCGGAGCGCCTCGGTGTGCCATTCGTCGGCGCGGTTGGCGGGATTGCGGGCGAGGCTGGCGGTGACGGTGGTGATTTCCTTGGTGGTAGCGAACTCACCGAGCTTCACGAACGCGGCGAGCTTGGTCATCGGGTCGGGGTCGCTGATGACGCCGGAGCTGAAGAAGGTTTTCACGCCCCGCGCATCCGTGCCGATGGCGCGGGTGGCATTGCGGCGGACGGCGGGGTGCGCGGCGTGCAGGGCGGTGTTGTGCGTCTGCTCGTCGAGCTGGCCCAGACCGTGAAGCGTCCAGAGCGCGTGCAGGGCCGGGAGCGGGGCGCTGTTGGTGGCGGCCTGCTTGAGGGCGGGCACGGCGTCGGCGCGCTTGCCCTCGATGAGGAGGCGCTGGGCGGTGAGCCGCCAGAAGGGGTTGTCGTGGCCGAGGGCGGCGACGAGCTGCGGCGTGGTGGCGCCTTTGAGTGAAGTGACGGTGGACTTCTTTGCCTCGGGCGAAACCACGCGGTAGATGCGGCCGCGGACGTGGTCGCGGAGGGGGTTCTCGTGCGCGCCGCCCACTCCGGTCTTCGCCGGATAGCCGCCGCGCTCGACGCTGGGCGTGGGGTTGTGCTGGATGATGAAGTTCTGGAAATCAGCGAACCACACCGCGCCATCTGGTCCGACCTCGGCGAAGACCGGCGACATCCACTCATCACTGCTGGCCACGAGGTTGAAGTAATCCTTCGCCACATAACCCGCGCCGCTGGGCTGCAAGTCCATGAGCGCTATGTTCTTCATGGTCGGCTCGCAGATGAGCGCCTTGCCCTGGAAGCGCGCGGGAAGATTTCCCGAGTGCAGGATGGCGCTGCCGGCCGCCGCCGTGTAGCCGCCCATCACGTCCACCTGCCGGAAGTTCGGGGTGATGGTGTGGCACTTGTCCACGAGGTTGATGCGCTTGGCGGTCATGGCGCGGAGGCCCTTGGGCACGATGGTGGCTGGGATGCCGCCGAAGAATATGGGGGCATTGTTGGCCGTGCCGCCGAACTGATCGCCCCATTCGTTCGCGCCGTGACCCCAGGAGTTGTTCGAGAACTGGTGGAGGAATTCCAGCGCGGAGCCGTCGGCCTTGAAGCGATAGGTGCCCATCGCGAACTGCTTCTTCACGCCGCGCACCTCGCCGTTGAAGCCCGAGTAGCCCACGCATCCGTAAAGCCAGTTGTCATGGCCGTAATGCAGGCTGTTGGCCTGCGCATGCGTGTCGCCGATGCCCCAGCCGGTGAGGATCTCCTCTCGCACGTCGGCCCGGTCGTCACCGTTGGTGTCCTTCAGGAAGAGGAAGCGCGGCGGCTGCGAAACGATGACGCCGCCGTTGGCGAAGACGAGGCCCGTGGGGATGTTCAGCTTCTCGGCGAAGACGGTGAACTTGTCCGCCCGGCCGTCTCCATCCGTGTCCTCGCAGATCGTGATGCGGTCATTGCCCAGGCCGTCGGGCTTCACGTCGTGCGGATAATCGCGTGTCTCGGCGACCCAGCAGCGGCCGCGCTCGTCCCACGCGAAGGCGATGGGCTTGCCGATCTGCGGCTCGCTGGCAAAGAGCTGAAGGCGCAAGTCAGCTGGCACCTGCGTGCGCTCCATGCTGCCCTTCACGCTGAAGGGATGCTGAAAGGTGATCGGCTGCGGGCGCTTCTCGTAGTTGGCGATGGTCGGGCTGGCCTCGCGCTTTTCCGGTTCGCGCTGGGCAAGGAACTTCTCCCAGTCCGCCTTGCGTGGCGCGGAGAGGGCGGCGAGCAGGGCGGCGCGGAGTTGTTCGGGCGTGGCGTCGGGGGCGACCTTCAGCACGGGCACGAGCGCGCCAGAGGGGAGTTTGATGACCTGGCTGAGCGCGGGCTGACCGTCGGCCTTTGGGATCAGTGCCAGCGCGTCATAGCGCCCGAGCACGTCCGCGCCGGGCGTGGGGCCGGTGGCGTAGTCGAACCAGATGGCGTCACGCCCGAGGTCACGCATGGCGGCATGCAGCGGGCCGACGGCGGTCTGCTCCGTGCCGGCCGCGTCGAAGTAGAGCACCCGCACCGGACCGGTGGCGGCAGCGGAGGAGGGCGGACAGAGCAGGCAGCCCACGACGGCAAGGGTGGCGGCTCCCACAAAAAGGCGGCGGCGAAGGTCTGGCATAAGGGCGCAAACCCTAGCGATTCGCTCCGGGAAGGCCATTAACTTTCGCGCATTTGAAATGAGGTTTTTGGCTCCGCACCGCAGGCAAATAGCTTAGTTCAAATACGCGAAACCTCATGGCTCGACCGGGCTGGGTTGAATAGGTTCCGCCCCACAGCGTGCGCCAGCCAACCACGACTACCAATGCCGTCATGAACAAATCCACCACTTCTGCCCGGGCCGCCTTCACGTTGATCGAGCTGCTCGTTGTTATCGCCATCATCGCGATCCTTGCGGGGATGCTTCTGCCCGCTCTTTCCAAGGCCAAGGCCAAGGGGGTGCAAGCCCGCTGCATCTCCCAGCTCAAACAGGCCAGCCTGGCGGTGCTGCTCTACGCGGAAGATCACGAGGAACGCCTTTGTGGTCGGCCCACGTCCGGATTGTTGCACGGCCAGACCGCCACCTACACCTCCGCTGGCGGGGTGGACCAGTTGATTTACTACATCGCCCCTTACTTGGGGTTACCCCGGCCGCAGTTGCTGGCCGCTGGAGTCACCCAGGAGGCGGATATTTTCTTCTGTCCCGGCTTCAAGCGCGCCACCTCGCACACGCTGGGCTTGAACCGGGTGGATTTCATCATCACGCCGAGCGTGCCGATCAACGGGACGACGATCGTAATCCCGGGCAACATGATGCCCTTCGGCTACCCCTCCGGGGCACTGATGGCCCCCCCGTTGCGACTCTCGCAATTGACCAGCTTGGGCAACCTCGCGGACATCTGGATGATCGTGGACGCTGACCGCGTGGGCACCCCCACGGCTGGCTGGTCCGCGCAACTTCCCGTCCGGCCCGCGCATGGCAACCTCCGTAACGCAACTTATTACGACGGGCATGTGGAACAGCGGAAAATGCCCGGCCCCGTCAATCCGGCCATCAACCCGCACAACTACTGATTCACTCTAGCTGCCGGTCCTCCAGGGCCGCCTCACTTAACTGCTGCCGTCCCCATGCCTCCCTCTCAACCTGATGCTGGTCGTCCCACGGTGCGATTCGTCGCTGCCTTCACCCTCATCGAGCTGCTGGTCGTCATCGCCATCATCGCGATTCTCGCCGGGATGTTGCTGCCTGCGCTCGCCAAGGCCAAGGAGAAGGCCAACCGCGCCAAATGCCTGAGCAACATGCGGCAGACCGGCCTGGCCCTCCAGATTTACGCCGATGACAACGACAGCAAATACCCGCCCTTCACGGCGGGCGGCTGGCCGTGGGACGTGCCGGTGCCGGTGCTGACGTTGCTCTCTAATTTCAACATCACGCGGCCGCTCTATTACTGCCCCTCCAACCCCAACGGGAAGGACCAGGATCAGCGGTGGAACTTCGGCCTGCCGAACTTTCGTGTCACCGGCTACACATGGCTGTCCGCCAGCCAGTTTCCCGCCACGCTGCGGGTGACCAACACCATCTTCAGCCCGCGCGGCACGCCTTCCAACACCGAGGTGGTCACGGATGCCGTGATCCGTCAGGCCGGAACCTTCCAGTTCGTGCAGGGCGGGTTGTGGACCTCGGCGCAAATCCACGACAGCACCAGCCATCTCAAGACGCCGGCCAGCGCGGCCGGCGGCAACATCGCCTTCCAAGACGGCCATGTGGAGTGGCGGGAGTTTTCCAAGATGACCGTCAACGCCACAATGGGCACGGTGGACTTCTTCTTCTAACGCGGTCGCGCGGTCCGCGCTCGACAGCTTTCGCCGGCCCGCTGATGCTTTATGCGTGCCCGCTGCCCCCACGCCATTGCCGGTGCGCCCACGCAAGGTCGCGCTGCTCATTGAGACGTCCAACGCCTATGCCCGCGGCCTGCTGGAGGGCATCGTGGCCTACCAGCGCGAGCAGCGTCCGTGGTCACTTCATCTCGCCGAACACGGACGCGGGGACAAGCCCCCGGCGTGGCTCGCGGATTGGGATGGGGACGGCATCATCGCCCGGGTCGAGAACGCTGCCATTGCCCGCGCCCTGCGCCCGTTGCGCCTGCCCATCGTGGATGTCAGTGCCGCACGCCTGCTGCCGTCGCTGCCGTGGTTTGAGACGGATGACGCGGCGGTGGCGCAGATGGGCTACGAACACCTGCGCGAACGCGGCTTTCGCAATTTTGCCTACTGTGGCGATCCGCGCTTCAACTGGTCCAACTGGCGGCAGGAACATTTTGAGCGCGCGGTGCGGGCCGAGGGTGGCAGCTTCTTCGCCTACACCTTGGCTGGTGCGGCGGCGGGCGGCGGTGATGAGCCCGAGGCCATCGCCCACTGGCTCCGCAAGCTGCCCAAGCCCGTTGCGGTCATGGCGTGCTACGATTTGCGCGGGCAGCAGGTGCTGGACGCCTGCCGCCGCCTCGCCATCCCCGTGCCCGACGAGGTGGCGGTCATCGCCGTGGACAACGACGCGCTGCTGTGCGAGCTCGCCCACCCGCCGCTCTCCAGCGTCATCCCGAACACCCGCCGCACCGGCTACGAGGCCGCCGCGCTGCTGGACGCCCTGATGGCGGGCGGCCAGGCGCGCGGGGAGACGCATTTGATTCCACCGCTGGGCGTGGCCACACGGCAGTCCACTGATGTGCTGGCCATCGAGGACCCGCACGTCTCGCGGGCGGTGCGCTTCATCCGCGAGCACGCCTGCGACGGCATCAACGTGCAGGATGTGCTCCGCGCCGTGCCGCAAGCCCGCCGCCTGCTGGAAGCGCGCTTCCGCAAGTTGCTCGGGCGCACCCCGCACGCGGAAATCCTGCGCGTGCAACTGCAACGCGTGAAACAGCTCCTGACGGAAACGGATCTCACCATCGAGGTGATCGCCGAGCGCACCGGCTTCGCGCATTCGGAATACCTCAGTGTCGTTTTCCGCCGTGAAGTCGGCCTGCCCCCCGGCCGTTATCGCGAGCAACACCGCTAGGTTCGCGGCCGCTGCTTCGCTCTGTCGGCCACCTTTTTTGTGGCCGGTCTCGGCCGCCTTCCGTAGCCTCCGCGCTATGAAGTTCACACTGCGATTTGCCCTCCGCGCGACCGCCCTGCTGGCCGCTTTTGCACCGCTGCTGGCCCAGGCCCAGAAAAGCTACTCCTTCGGCATGATTGCCAAGTCGCAGGGCAACATGTTCTTCCTCGCCGCCCGCGCCGGGGCCGAGGACATGGCCAAGGAGCTCAGCGCGAAGCACGGCATCAAGATCAAGATCGACTGGCGCACTCCCAACGAGGAGGACGCCCAGCGCCAGGCCGAATACATCGAGCAACTCCTGCTGGCCGGCACGGACGGCGTGATCATCTCCTGTTCCGACGCCAACAAGCTCACCGACGCCATCAACAAGGCGGACCGCCAGGGCGTGCCGGTCGTGACTTTCTCCGGCGATGCCCCGGCCAGTCGGCGCTTCGTGAGCATCGGCATTGATGACTTCAAGTGCGGCGAACAGACCTTCATCGAACTGGCGAAGTTGATGGGCGGCAAAGGCACCGTCGCCGCCATTGATGGCAATCCCAACGCGCAAAACCTCCAGCAGCGCGCCGCCGGTTTCCGCACCGCCGCCAAGCGCTCGCCCGGCATCAAGGTGCTCGACATTTTTTACCACAAGGAGACCCCGCAGGACGCCGTCGCCAAGATCGAGCAGGTGCAGCAGGCCAATCCCGACATTGCCGGCTGGGGCCTGCTGGGCGGCTGGCCGCTCTTCACCGACAACGCGCTCAAGTGGCCCGCCGGCACCATCAAGTGCGTCTCCGTGGATGCTCTGCCTCCCCAGCTCGCCTATGTCCGCAGCGGCCACGTCGAAATGCTCCTCGCGCAGGACGTCTATGGCTACGGCCAGCGTTCCGTCCAGCACCTCGTCAACAAGCTCCACCTGAAAAAGAATCCGGCCTCCCCGCAGGATGTCACCCCGCTCATCGCCGTGACCAAGGCCAACGTGGAGGCCTACGCGAAGAACTGGGAAAAGTGGCTCCCCAAGTAACCCGGCCCGGCTTAAGTCCCGTCGCCCGGCCCCGCCGCACTTTTCCCGTGCAGGCCGTGCCGTCTCCGTGTTTCATCTCCACCCCGACAGCCCCGCTGCCGGACACCTTTTATGGACGACACCAATTCGCTCATCGAACAACGCAAGGCCAAGCTCGCCTCCCTGCGCGGCAAGGGCATCGACCCCTTCCAAAACAAGTTCACCACGGACAGCACCTGCGACAATGCCCGCTCGAAGTTCGACAAGGGCGAAGTGCCCGAGGGCACGCGCTTCTCTGTCGCCGGTCGCATCACCGCGCATCGTGACATGGGCAAGTCCATCTTCATCGACGTGCGCGACCAGTCCGGGCGCGTGCAGGTCTATGCGCAGAAGCAGGCGCTGGGCGACGAGCAGTTCGACATCTTTAAGCACCTCGACCTTGGCGATTTCATCGGCGTGACCGGGACGATGTTCCGCACGAAGACCAACGAGCCGAGCCTCAAGCTCGAAGC
>CAIPBN010000201.1 GCA_903863315.1 uncultured Verrucomicrobiota bacterium
CGATCGGTCACTCATGGCGTGGTCGAGTGGTCTAACGGACCAAGCTCAGCGACCCGGCGCACGGGACGCAAGGATCGCAACCGCAATCCTTCATGACATCTTACCGTATGGTTCCTAGAACGGCCCCCCAATGGCAGCCTAAGCGCGCGGGGCAATCACTTTGACCTTGGGAAAATAAGTGCGGAAGCGTGCCGCATCATTCGTCACCACCGTCCAAGCCTCGGCTTCCGCATGGGCACCGATGAAGAAATCCGGCAACGGGGTCCGAGGGGCTGGCGTGTCCGATTTCCGCCGCTGCAAATACGCCGCGAAGGCGCGCGCCGCTAGCCCGCTGGCGGAAATTGGCAGCGGGACGAGCTGAATGCCTTGGCTGCGCAGCCGTTGCTTCACCGCTTCCACGTCCATGCGCACGCTGCATTCGGCCAGCGCAACCGGGTTGACCGCTGCGCCGTCGGTCGAAACGGCCAAGGCGATCTGCTCGGTCGCCCATTCGTAATGCTGCGCGGCAGGGTCGAAGGCATCCAACAGAACCGACGTGTCCAGCAGCTTCACCAGTCGCGGGTCTCCTTGAGCAGCTCCTTGGCCGAAATACCACTCACCACGCGCACACCCTTGAACGCCGCGCGGATTTCCTCGCCGGTCACTTTACGTTTGCCCGGCACGGGCACGAGTTGCACTTCCACCTCACCATGCCGGGTCAAAAACACCTCCTCGCCGCCTAGGGCGCGATCCATTAAAGCACCCAACACGTCCCGAGCTTCATGCACAGCCGCTTTCATGGGGCTAAGTATGCACATAATTGAACTACCTTGCAAGCACGTTGCGCTTTCTGCGGGTCCACGCCTCGCCAAAAATGGGCGTGACCATGCGCAGGCAGGGGCGGACACCAAAACGGACACCAAACGAGTTAAAACGGGTATCACAGAGCAGGGATGCATTACGTTGAATTCCCAATGAATTCAGGCATTTTGCCCCTGCAACGGCGGGGATATCAGGCCGATTTCGACCTCCGCCTCCAATCCGGCCTAATTCTTGTCGAATCCTGCCGTATCCGCCAGAATCGGACTTAACCACTATTCGCTCGGGTTCGTTTGCGCAGGAGCGTCGAAATTGTTGCTGTCGGTGAACATACAAATGCTGGCGATCCGCCGAAACCAGCCGGCCGATCACTCATTTTCACCCCGACGGGACGCGCCTGAATGCCCGCTCGGCGAGACGCCATGCCGACCTTCGTCTTGCTGCAGCGTGATACCCGAAGCATCCCACACAACGTGCCGGCTATGGGTAAAATCGCGGCCACTCAACTGATTCAAAACTCCCACCGCTTCGGTTTGCACAAACAATGAGATGATTCGTCCCGAAGAGCGGCGGCAGGCCTGACGCAGTGCAGACTTAGCGTGGCCAGAAGACTCACCGAAACACCGGAACCTTCGGGTCGCCGGCAGAGTGAAGGAAGGCGAGGATAAGGTTGAACTCCGTGGCGTGGGCCAATGCGGGGAGGGCGAAGCAGTGGGCGAGCTGGCCAGGATAATGGCTGCGGCGCTTATCGCTTGGTCAGGAGGCTTTCCACCAACGGCTTCAGCTTGCTGGCATAGAGTTCGTAGCCGCCGGTCTGGGAGAGGTGGATGTTGTCCGGTGTGAACAAACCCTGCTTCAGCGTGCCATCGGCGTTGACCATGTCATTCCAGAGGTCGAGCACCTTCACCTTCGGGTCGCTGTCGAGCTTCAGAGCATCCAGAGCGAGATTGGTCTTCTTGATGTCCTCGTAGAACCGATTGCCGGGCGCGTGGGCGGGCAGAATCTTCACGGCGATGACCTCGGCCAACGGAAACTTGTCGCTCACATTTGCCACGCACATCTGCACGCCCTTTGCCGCGGCCTCAATGCCGGTTTCGGGCGTGAAGAACATGTTGTTGTTACCAATCATCACGATGACAACTTTTGGCTGGAGGCCCTCCACACCCCCGTGGTCGAGCCGCCAGAGGACGTTCTGGGCCTTGTCGCCGCCGATGCCGATGTTGATCGTCTTGTAGTTGGCGAAATGCTTCTTCCACGCCTGATTGAGCACGCCTTTGTCGAGCGGGCTGCCTCATTGCTGCGTGAGGCTGTCACCGACGAGCAGGATGTCGATGGGACCGCGATTTGCCTGCACGTAGCCCACTAGTTTCGCATGGGTGTCCAGCCAGCTCGTGCCGCCCCAATTTCCGGCGGAGGGGACGGCGGGCAAAACTGCGGCAGATGCTTGTTCACTTCGCGGCCCGGCCGGCGCTCGTGCTCCGGCTTTAGGCCATACGCGCGCTCCTCCGGAGCCAGCGGCCAGCCGCTCTTCTGCGGCTCGACTGTCGTGTAGGGATATTCGAGCGCGTGCGCACCGGCAGTCAGGAGGACGCTAAGTTAGGCAAGAGTAAGGAAGCGAAGGAGCATGGTTGGAGTTTTGGTGTCGGAACTCCAAGAG
>CAIPBN010000202.1 GCA_903863315.1 uncultured Verrucomicrobiota bacterium
CGGCCTCGGCTACTTTCCGTTTACTTGGACGCCGGTGGAAAACCCTTCGACCTTCAAGTTCTTGAAACTTCCCGGCGATCCACGCGGCGCGCTGGTGGTTGATGTGCCTGCGGCCCCTGTCCTTGAAGCGAACCTCAAGCCCCGCGACCTGATTCTCTCCGTGGACGGCTTCGACGTGGACAACCAGGGTTATTACAAGGACCCCGACTACGGGCAGCTCATCGTCGAGAACCTCGGCTCGCGCCGGAAGTTCGCCGGCGACGTGGTGAAGTTGAAAGTCTGGCGCGACGGCGCGCAGTTGAACCTGGACTACCGGCTGCCCAAGCTGGACTACTCGGTGAAGCTGCTCGCGGAGCAAACCTTCGATCAAGCCCCGGAATTCCTCATTGCCGGCGGACTGGTCTTTCAACCCTTGAACATCCCATTGCTGCGCGGTTTCGGCGATGACTGGAAGCGCCGCGCCCCGTTCCGCCTCACTTATTTCGCAGGGGAAGCCCCCAGCGCCACGCGTTCCGGCTTGGTGGTTCTCAGCAGCGTGCTGCCCGACCCCTATGTGCTCGGCTATCAGGACGCGCGTCTGCTCGTGGTGGACGCCATCAACGGCCAGAAGATCAGTCGCCTGGCAGACGTGCAGGCCGCGCTGCAAAAGCCGCAGGATGGTTTCCACACCGTCGAGTTCCTGCGTGGCGACAACCTCCGCCGCATCGTCCTCGACGCTGGCATGATGGATGAGGCGACCAAGCGCATTTTGGAGCGTTATCGCATTCCGGCGGCCAGTCATGTCGAGGCGAAGTGAAGTCCTTGTCCTTGGTGTGATGCAGCTCAAACAATCTCCAACCCTATGAACATCCGACAACTCCTCCTGGGCACGCTTGCCCTGACCGCCGCACTCACCACTCGCGCCGCAGATGCGCCGAAACTTCCCGCTGGCTACAAGCTCCTTTACGAGCAGACCTTTACCAAGCCAGATGCGCTGAAGGACTTTGTCTTCACCGATCCGTCCGCGTGGCGGCTGGCGAAGGAGAAGGACAAGCCCGCACTGGAGCTGCACAAGCAGAGCGCCTACAAGCCCGAGCACCGCTCGCCGCTGAACATCGCGCTCATCGCGGACAAGGTCTTCGGCGACTTCGTGCTGGAGGTCGAGCTGCTCTCGACGAAGAAGCCCTACGGCCACCAGGACATGTGCCTCTTCTTCGGATTTACCGGGCCGATGGGCTACTACTACAACCACATCGCCGTGGCCGCCGACCCGAACGCGCACAATGTCTTCATCGTGAACAACGCGCCGAGGAAGAACTTCGCGAAGGAAACCACCAAGGGCATCACCTGGGGCGAGCGCGAGTGGCACAAAATCCGCGCCGAGCGCGACACCCAGGCTGGCACCTACAAGGTCTTCTTCGACGATTTCTCCAAACCCATCATGCTCGCGGAAGACAAAACCTTCTTGAAGGGGCACATCGGTTTCGGCTCCTTCGATGACGTGGGCATGGTGACGAGCATTAAGATTTGGGGACCAAGCGCGGAAGCGAAACGGGC
>CAIPBN010000203.1 GCA_903863315.1 uncultured Verrucomicrobiota bacterium
ACCGCCAAGGACGGAACGTTCACCGTGGTGAAGCCGGGCGAGAAGCTGGAGATCCTCGCGAAGAACAAGCTGTCCGACCAGTTCACCGCCTCGCCCGCCATCAGCAACGGACGCCTTTACCTGCGGGGGTTCACGGCGCTCTACGCCGTTGGCGTGAAGTAGGTAGTGAGCAGAGGAGCGCGGCGACAACCTCGGCACTGAGGAGCGGACGGCTCGCGAAAGGTATTCACCGGAGGTGAAGGCCCGCAGGGCCGAGCGAGCGACTGCGAGCGAGTCCACCTAGCGCGGGTGCTGTGGCACCTGGTCAAGTTCAAGGAGCCCTTCAAGCCTGAAGCGTTCGCCAAAGAGGAGGAAAAGATGCAGCGCAAGAAGCTGGCCCGCCTCCACCACATGGCCACCGCCCTAAACTACTAAATCGTTGCAAACCAATGACTTACGTGGATAGTTTCTCAGGAGGCGACGTCGAATGTGTCATAGTCATCTCCATGCGTGGGACGGAGCATAGCCGTGTCGCTCGCGCCACCAGCCACAAATTGGAGCGAACACGACGAATGGCCACTCGCGTCCCTCCCACCGAACGCCTTCCCAAGTGGGCGGACAAAACAAATGGCGTGGGCGAGGCCCAATCGCCACCTCGCGTCCTTCGTAATTGTCCTCATCGCTCGGAAACGCCGTCTTACTGAAATCAAAGACGATAGCGGCCGCACCAAAGTATGCCACGAGCAATGCAAGCGGCGTCGCCAACCAGAGCAACCGTTTCGTGCGAATATTCATACGCGCGTGAAGTCGCCTAACAGTTAGTTGACTGCGGCCGCCGCAGCCTATCAGGGTTCATGTTGAGAGAGTAGGACTGGACGTATCGGCCTGTCCAGCGCAGGGGTGGGGCCAAGATGATGAGTGAACCAGAGCCGTCAAAGGCGGCCGATCTGGCGGCACCGCGTGGATTGCAACCAGCTCCTGAAATGGGTGCGCGGGCAGGTCGCCGCCGGGAGGGACAGGCCAGTCCGCCCCGGGGTGGCATTCACGAGATGCCGGTGAATAGCCCTCAACGACCTCGCCTCTAAAACTCGTCGCCACTCACTTGCTGCCATGCGCTGCGTCCTCTTCAGCTCCAAGTTTTGTCGCGCCATCTGGCTGGGCCTGTTGGTGTTTGCCTGCCGGTTTGGCGCGGAGGCCCTCGTTGCCGCTCCAGCACCCATCCTGCCCTTGCCGCCGCTGCACGAGCGCATCGACGCGGTGATTGAATCCGAGTTCGCCGGTCCCCTGACTCCGCCGGCCCGGGAGGAGGATTTTCTTCGCCGTGTGCATCTCGACCTCACCGGACGGATCCCCACCACGGCCGAGGCCCGCGCCTTCTTTTCCGACACCGCCAGTGACAAGCGGATCAGGCTCGTGGAGCGCCTCCTGGCCTCCCCTCAGCATGCGCGTCATCTGGCGACATTTTTTGATGTGATGTTCATGGAGCGCCGGCCGGAGAAGCACGTGAAGACCGCCGACTGGCAGCAGTTCCTGTTCAATGCGTGCCTGACCAACCAGCCCTACCATCTGCTGGTCCGGGACATTCTGGCCGCCGACAGCGCCCACGAGCCAACCCGTGTCGCGTCCCGCTTCCAACTGGACCGCGAGGCCGATCCGGCGGCCCTGACCCGGGACACGGGAAGAATCTTCTTCGGCATGGATCTGTCCTGCGCGCAGTGCCACGACCACCCGAACATCGCGGACTATCTGCAACGCGAGTATCACGGGCTCTACGCCTTCTTCAACCGGACCTACCTGCTCACCCGCGACAGCGACAAGAAGGCCTTCATCGCCGAGAAGGCCGACGGCGAGGTGACGTTCACCTCCGTCTTCACCAAGGAAACCGGGGCCACGCGTCCGCGCCTGCCCGGGGCGGCCCAGTTGGTGGAACCCGTCCTGGCGCGTGGAGCGGAATATCTGGTCCCGCCCGATCCGAAGAACAAGAACCTCCGGCCCGTGCCGCAATACAGCCGGCGGGCCGCGCTGGCCAAGGCGGCGACCGAGACCAACCACCGTGCCTTCAACCGCAACATCGTGAACCGGCTGTGGGCGATGATGCTGGGCCGGCCGCTGGCCGGGCCCGTGGATGAGCTGCATTCGGCCAATCCGCCGGCTTATCCGGCGCTGCTGGACTTGCTGGCGCGCGAGTTTGCGGCCAGCGGATATGACACGCGGGCGTTCCTCCGCGAGCTGGCGCTGACCCGCGTTTACGGCCGTAGCTTCGAACTGCCCACGGCCTTCAGTTCGCCCCGGGGTCTGGCGGCGACTTGGATTCCCGTGCTGGAAGCACGCCAGCGGCAAGTGACCAATGACGTGGCGGCGGCCGAGCTGGCCGTGCAGGAACTTCGTGACCGCATCGCCGCGCAGCGGAAGGCGGCACTGCCGGTGGCCGATGAACTGGCGAAGACCAACGCGGCCATCGCTGAGATTCGCAAGGCCTGTGACCCCGGCATCAACGCCCACCGGGATGCGGAGCGCGAGCTGACGCGAAAGCGCGAAGGCAAGCAATCGGTGGAGGATGCGCTCGCCCGGCTGGCCGAGGCGCTGGCCAAGCTGCCGGCGGACAAGGAAGTCACTGCCAGCGTGGACAAGCTCAAGGC
Organism: uncultured Verrucomicrobiota bacterium; assembly: GCA_903863315.1. Taxonomy (GTDB): domain Bacteria; phylum Verrucomicrobiota; class Verrucomicrobiia; order Limisphaerales; family SXTU01; genus SXTU01. The sequence continues at coordinate 2,619 of CAIPBN010000203.1, forward strand.
GCGCAGCACTGAACTGGCCAAGGAAATCGAGACCGCAACCAAGGACGTGACCGCGAAGGACACCGTCGCCAAACCGTTGCGGGAGAAGCTCGCTGCCGCCGAGGCCACGGCCACCGCGATCCGCGCCCGCTGGGCCACCGAGGAGCAACGATCCTGGTCGTTTGACTCCGACCTCAGTGCCGCGCTGACCCGCTGGCAGGACGCCAAGACCGAGGCACGGCATCTGGAGCAGCGGGTCGAAACCGCGCGGGCACTCATTGACGCCGACCAGCGCCGGCAGGAAGTCGAGCGGCTTCAGACCGCCCTGGTGCAACGCGAAGCAGCGGACAAAACCTCGCCCCGGTCCACCGCGCTGATGGCCAAGGTGGAGGCGGAAACGAAAGCCTTGAAGGAGGCCACCGAAAAGCTCGCCGCCGTGCTGGAGAAATCCTTTGCCATCGGCACCCTGACCCCGCTCACGCCGGAGCAGCTCGCTTGGAGCATGATGGGCGCGGCGGGTGTGGTTGAGGCACACGATCTCGCGGGCGCGGCGGAGTTCGACAAGAAGCAGTCCGCCACCGAGGCCAGCCGGCACGATTCGGCCCGGCTGGCGGCGCGGACGAAGTTTGTCGAGCAATATACCTGGGACAAGCTCAAGGGCGGAGCCGCCGGTTTCGCGCCGTTCTTCGCCGCCGGCGCGGGCGAGCCGCAGGACGCCTTTTTTGCCACGGCGGATCAGGCCTTGTTCCTGAACAACGGGACGATGATGCGCAGTTGGCTGGCCCCGTCCGCTGACAACCTGATCGCCCGGCTGGGCAAGCTGACAGAACCGCGCGCGCTGGCGGAAGAACTCTATCTGAGCACGCTCACGCGTCTGCCCAGCAACGAGGAAGTCATCGCCGTGCAGCAGCAACTGTCCGCACGGGAGAAGGACAAGCCCGCCGTGGTGCAGGAACTCGCGTGGGGCCTGCTGACCTCGGCGGAGTTCCGGTTCAAGCACTGACCCCAATCCGCTCCCGCCAGCGCGGAGAAAAATGTCCTTCCGAGGCAAGAAAGCGAATGCATCCCCGCTCATCGCAGTCTGATACCGCACAGCCCGCTTAACCAAGCACGCTCATGAAGCCTTGCCAATACGCCTGCAATTCGGCCGACCACGTCATCGCCCGGCGCAACTTCCTCGGTAGCCTCGCGCTCGGCACGGGCGTCGTGGGCGGTCTTGGGACGTTCGCGCAGCCGTCCGTGTCCGCCGCGCTTGCCAAGGATCAGAAGCGGATGCTCGTTATCAACATGCACGGCGGCCTTTCCCAGTTGGAAAGCTGGGACCCCAAGCCGGGCACCGACACGGGCGGGCCGTTCCGCGCCATCCCCACCAGCGTGCCCGGCCTGCACATCAGCGAACTTCTTCCGCACACGGCGAAGGTGATGCACCACCTCGCCGTCGTGCGGAGCATCAACACCAAGAACGACGACCATGGCAAGGGCAGCTACATGATGCTCACGGGCCGCCGCAAGATGCCGGGCCAGAGCTACCCGGAGATTGGGGCGGTTGTCGCCAAGTGCCTGGATTCTTCCGCGCAGAGCCTGCCCGGCCACATCCGCATCACGGCGGGCGGCGGCGGCGGACGCAGCGCGGACTCCGCCTACTTGGGCCCCAAATACGCCAGCATCTCGCTCGACGGTGGCAAGCCCCCGCAGAACACCACCAAGCCCGAAACCCTGACCGACGTTTCACTCGCCGAGCAGAACGCCTTCCGCCGGCTGGCCAATGATCACTTCCTCTCCCGCCGCCGCACGGCGATGACCGATGCTTACGTGCAAAGCTACGAGCAGGCGCTGGAGTTGATGAAGCAGCGCGAAGTCTTCGAGTTGAGCAAGGAGCCGGAGAAGGATCATGATCGCTACGGCAAGCATGATTTCGGCCGGCACTGCCTCATGGCGCGGCGGCTGTTGGAGAACGGCATCTCCTTCGTGCAGGTGTCGCACTCCAACTACGACACGCACAACGAGAACTTCAACTTCCACTTCGAGCAGGTCGGCGAGTTCGACAAGCCCTTCGCCACGCTCATCACGGACCTGCACGAGCGCGGGATGCTGGAGAACACGCTCGTCGTGGTGCTCTCCGAGTTCGGGCGCACGCCGCGCATCAATCAGTATTATGGCCGCGACCACTGGGGCCGCGCGTGGAGTGTCTGCCTCGGCGGCGCGGGCCTCCAGCGCGGTGCAATCATCGGTGCGACCAACGCCAACGGCACCGAGGTGAAGGAACGCGAAGTGGACTGCGGCCATCTCTTCCACACCTATCTGCGCGCGCTGGGCCTCAGTTCCAAGTCGAGTTTCGACGTGGCCGGCCGCCAGGTGCTCATGGCCGACCCGGCGTGCGGGCCGATCAAGGAGTTGTTGGCCTGAGTCCTTAACCACGAATGGACACGAATCCCTCGTGCTCCACTCCAACTGTGACAGTTCATTCGTGTTGATTCGTGTCCATTCGCGGTCGCCATGAAACCCGACTTCAAAGCCGCCCACGTCGCCGCCGAGTTCGACCACACTGCGCCGCTGATCACCTGCCGCTTCGACCCCACGGGCAAGTTCGTCTTCGCCACCGCCGAGGACCGCGCGATCCTCCGCTGGGATTTAGCCGACCCGAAGAAGAAGACCGTGTTCAGTGCGCATGATTCCTATGTCTGGGCGGTCGCGTTGTCGAAGGACGGCCAGACGCTTGTGAGCGCGGGCGGCGATGACACGCTCATCTGGTGGCCGGCCACGGCGGAGAAGCCCGAACCGCAGCGCAAGGTCACGGCGCACAAGGGCTGGATTCGCTCCGTCGCCATCAGCCCGGATGGCAAGCACCTCGCCAGCGGTGGCAACGACCGGCTCGTGAAGCTCTGGAATCTCGCCGATGGGAAAATGGTGCAGGAGTTCACCGGCCATGAGCTGGACGTTTACAGCGTCACGTTTCATCCCGACGGCAAATTTCTCCTTTCCGGCGACCTCATGGGCAAGGTGCACCAGTGGGATCTCGCCACGGGCAAATCCGCGCGCGTGCTCGATGCCAAGGAGCTCCACCATTACGACAAGGGCCAGCAAGTTCACTTCGGCGGCATGCGTGGTCTCGCAGTTTCGCCAGACCGAAAGCACCTCGCGTGCGGCGGCCTGCACAAGGCCACCAACCCGCTCGGCAACGTCCATGAACCCATCGTCCAGCGCTACGACTGGGAGACGCACAAGCTGCTGAAGACACACCTCGCCGAGGGTCTGACGAACTCAACGGTCTGGAACTGCCTGTTCCACCCCGACGGCACGCTCATCGCCGGTTGCGGCGGCGGCAGCGGCGGGCACCTGCTCTTCTGGGGCAAGGACGACGAGAAGCCCGCGCCCTCCTTCAAGCTCCCGGACATGGCCCGCGAAATGGATTTGCATCCCGATGGTCTCCAGATC
>CAIPBN010000204.1 GCA_903863315.1 uncultured Verrucomicrobiota bacterium
GTCACCGGCACCTTCGTCACCGGCACCTTCGTCACCGGCACCTTCGTCACCGGCAGCGCTGTCCCCTGCTGCCGACGCAGCTTCCACGTCGCGTTGATGATTTGTTTCTGCAACTCGGCGAGCTTGCCCATCTTCTCCTGCGGGCTGCCCTTCTTCCCGTCCTTCTCCTCCTCCTCGCCTTCGCTCGCGCCGCCCTGGCCTTGGCGGAAAATCTCCTCGAACGGCCGCACCTCCGCAAAATACATATCCGTCGCCGTCCGCCGCACCTCGCCGTCCGGCCCGACGTCGTCCGCCCACGCGAACCAGGCCACGAGCTGGTCAGGAGCCGCGCCGAGTTCCTCCAGCCGGAGCACATGACTGAACGCGCGCTTGTCCTTCGCCGCGCCGCCTTCGCCGAGCTGGAGCAACGTCGGCTCCGCGCCACCGAGCGAGTAGGCGATGCCATACGCGCGCAGCCCGAAATCATCCCATGCCTCGCCCGCGAACTGAATCTCCTCCAACGCCGACACCCGCTGGTCCCCGCGCGGCGACGCCAGCTTCAGCTCCGGCGCGCGGTTCCGCAGCGCATCGAAAACAAACTGAGCGGCAACCTTATTCGTGCGCCCATCGGCGTCCACGAGTTCGAGCTGGTAGCTCTGGCTGTTAGTCAGCGCGAAGTTCGCGAGCGTGGCGAAGGGCTTCGTCGCGTCCGTGCCGAGCGTGACGATGTCGCCGTCCTTCTTCGGCAACAGTCGCGCGGACTTCACCGGCTTGTTGAGCTGAAGCGTGTAGCTCAACGCCGAGCCTTCCACCGCGCTGATACGACGCGTGTCCTCGATGGTCTTCTCCGGCAACTGCGTGTAGGCGGGGAAAGTCAGCTTGGCATCCGCGCGCTCCAGCTTCGGATGCTCAAACACCTTCACCGCGAAGTCCCGCGTGCGCTGCCCGGCGAACTCGACGCGATAGCTAAAATCCTCGTTCACCTCCGGCACAGAGCCGCCGAAGACCGGGTCGTCGAGCGACTTGGTGAGCGCGATGGAGCGCGTCGTGTTCGTGCCCACGCCGATGACCAGCGTCGCGCCGGGCGGGAGCTTGCCCTCGAACTTCGCCAGCACCACGAGGCTGTTGCCGCGCTCCACCTGTGTGTCGCCCGGCGTGACGGAGACACTGTCCGACACGGCCTTCGCAGCGGCGGCCTGTTGCACGACGGCGATACTGTTCGTCCGCAACCCCATCAACGCCGCGACGAAGAACGCAAACGCCACGAGGTGCGCGACGTGCGCGAGCGCGAGCTTCCGCACCGGAAAGGCATCGGTCCAACCGAGGTTCCGCCCATGCACGACGGCCTCGGCGATGACGCGCTGTTGGAGGAAACTGAACTGGCCGTTGGCGTCGGGCTTCTGCTCGAGCGCGGCGAGCAAGGCGGTCTTCAACTCCGGGTGTTGCTGCTCGATTTGCCGCGCAAGCCAGTGCGGGTCGGCCTTCGCGGACAGCGTGGCAAAGCCCATCCCCAGCGCCGCCGCAAACCCGACCACCCCGACCAGCGGCACGCCAACGCGGTATTCCACCCCGAACGCCCCGAGCGCGATGGCGAGCAACCCCGCGAGCGCCCAGCAAATCGCGAGCCCGCGCCAAAGCTGCAACCGCCGGTAGCGACGCGCGACCGGCTCCAGATGTTCGTTGAGAAGGGGCGCAATCATCGCATCAAGACAGACGCCGCGCAGGGGCGGATGGTTCGGTCAGGTTTGAACAAGATTTTCATGTCAATGGGGCCGGTTGCTCCGGACGTTTCGCCAGCCACCCAGCCAGCAAGGTTTCCATCGTCACGAACACGAGCGCGCCCGCTATCAGCCAGCGCCACAGCTTCTGCCGGCCTTCCAACTCGCTGTTCGCGAGCTGGCGCTTGGTCTCGGCGGCTTGCACGGCGGTCTTGCCGTCGGCGCGGGTCACGGGCAGGCCGAGGTGTTCCAGCTCTTCGATGGGCAACGGCGCGGTCTTACTCTCCACCGGGTCCAGATTCACGGCGAAGCGTTGCGTGACCGTGCCGCTGACGGCGGTGTAGATGCCGGGCTGGTCGGTCTGGATGTTGGCGGCGGTGCCCGCGCCAAGCGTCAGGCTGGTGCCGTCGGGCCGGGTCACACGCACGGCAGCGTTCGTGGCGGCGAGCGGGA
>CAIPBN010000205.1 GCA_903863315.1 uncultured Verrucomicrobiota bacterium
CGCCCCAGCCGACGAAGATGGCGGAAGAGTAGAGGTTCGTCACCGGCGGGCGGCCTTCGAGAAACATGCGGAAGACCAGCCCAGCGGTGTGAATGACTAGCGCGAGCGAGACCAGGCGGTAGGCAGCGCGGTTCAAGTTCTCGGACCAGTTCAACCACGAGGCGGCGGCGAGGATGAGCGCGATGACATAAATCATCATGCTGCGGTAGAACGGGAGGAACTGGTTAAACAGCGATTCCTGCCGGCCTTTCTTCAGCTCGGAGGCGAGCGGTCCGGCGAGAACGTTGCGATACTCGGAGAGGGCGCGGTTGAAGTCAGCGGGCTTGCCCTGCGCGTAGGCCGTGGCGAGCGCGGCGTGGGCGTGAACCGTCGCCGGCACCACGCCGCTGCGGATGCCGTCCATGAGCGCCTGGCCGATGTTGGCCCAGTCGGACTTCTTCTGGCCGGGCTGCGTGGGCGGGACGAGGAACGGATAGGCCATCTGCGCCATCATGGCGTAAGGCTCGGCGTAGCTGAGGAACTTCTCGAAGAGCTCCTTGTCGAACTCCTGTCCGGACTGCTGCGCGCGGATGGCGCGGAAGCCGGCCGGGATGAGCTTCTCGAACTGCACCAGCTCGGTGGCAAAGTCCGCGCTGCGCTCGGGCTTCAGGCTGTTCTTGAGGCGCAGGTAAGTTTGAAGGCCGTTGTGCAGGCTCATGAGCGAGCGCTGGTAGGGCGTGCGCAACTCCTGCTTGATCTGGCCGACTTGCTTGGACTCGCGCTCCATCAGGCCCAGGCTGGGCTTGAGGTCGTTGAAGGTGTAGTAGCGCAGGCCGGAACGCTCGACGCCCTTGCTCTGGAGCTTGAGCTCACCCAGGAGCTCGGGGTGGTGGATGAGGAAGATGGGCCGGGTGTCGGCCAGTTCCGCGTTGCTGAACACTTCGAGGAGCCACTCGGCGGGCTTGAGCTTCGCGGGGCGCTTGTCGAACTGATACCACTTGCGCTCGGTGAGCGGGGCCTGGAGCGTTTCCCACTTGCCCCATTTGCCGTCGGCACCGTTGCCTTCGAGCGGCACATCCGTGTTGCCGCGGATGATGACGAGACTGTTCCGCGCGATGGAGTCAAAGGGCTGGACGCGGCCGTTGACGAGGGCCGGGAGTTTGGCCCACTCGCGGATTTGGAACTCATCCGGCTTGTCGGCGCGCGGCTTGAGCGAGTAGGCGGCCTCGAAGGCGAAGACGGCAAAGAGGAGCCAGGGCCAGTGCTTTTTCATAGGGCGGGAGGGTTAGCCACAAAGAGGCGCACGAAGGGGAAAGGGGAGAACGTTCGCGTTCATTTCTTTGCGACCTCTGCGTTCTTTCGCGACTGATTGTTCTTTGCCTTCACGTCGGTCGTCGCGGTGGTCGGGTTCATCCGCTTCCGGGTGAACTCGACCAGATGAATCATGAATTGGACGGTCAGCCCCAAACCGACCATCAGGCAGGCCAGGTAAGGGGTAAGCCAGCTCGGGTTCTTCACGACTTGCAGCACGGTCACGGTGTCGCCTGGCTCGAAGCTGGCTTGATAGAACGCCATGCTGTCGTAGCGCAGCGGGTTGTTCATGAAAATTTCCACCTCACGGTCCTCGTTTTTGGACGGGTTCACCACGCGCACGCGACTGCGGAAGTCCTTGGGCAGGTCCGTGCCGGGGTAGCGCTCGTGGGTGAAGTCCATCAGCGTGAAGCTGTAGGGCTTGTAGTGGCGCTTGAAGCGGAGCGCCATTTCCCACGACTTGCCATCGTGCTCGACGACCTGCTTCGCACTGGTCTGGCTGGAGACGAGCCATGCGCCTTTCACCGCGCCACCAGCCGTGACCTCGATGACCGCGCTGGGAATGTTCCGGCTGTCCATCGCCGTCACCACGGGCATGGGCAACACCATGACCTTGGGACCGATGCCCTGATCGGCGGTGGGGCGGACGAAGCCTTCCTTGGCGAGCGATTCCGCGATGAAGGGGCCGAAGTTGGTGAGGAAGGAGTTGGGCCAATACTCTTTGACCTTCACCGTGAAGGGCAGTTGCGGGTGTTTGAGCTCACCCTTTCCCTGCATGAACGACTCCGGGATGGCGACCACTTCATCCTCGTTGGGCAGGGATTTGTTGACGAAGACCAGCTCGTTGGCGTGGAAGTCCTCGGAGTAATTCTTCGTCTCGCCCTCTTCCAACCGCATCGCGCTCTCGGTGGAAAGGATGTCCGTGCCGAGCTGGCCCAGCAGCAGCAGGATGATGCCGAGGTGGGTCATGAAAATGCCGGACTTGCGCCAGGTCCACTTGAAGCGGGTGAAGTGCGCCACCGTGAGGTTCACGAGCAGGACCGAACCCAGCGTGTAGCCGCCGGGCAGGATGAGCCACGGCATCTTGGTGCCAAAAAGCGTGACGCCGATGATGACCCAGCTTTTGAAGTAGCGGACCTGGGCGTTGTAAAGGCCCTCATGGACCTGCGCCAGCGTGCCGACGAAGATCAGCACCAAGCCGAGCACCAGCAGGATGACGGTAAGCCGGAGGGAGGAGAGGGTTTTTAACAGTCGGTCGGACATGAAAGGAAAAGTTACCGCAGAGCGCAGACCACGGACCACGGACCACGCAGCGCATCAGCGGGCGGGCATA
>CAIPBN010000206.1 GCA_903863315.1 uncultured Verrucomicrobiota bacterium
CCGGGGCAAGTATCAACGGAAACTGGACGAGCTGGCCAACGATCCCGCCAAGGCGGACAAACTGCTCCGCGCGATGAACGGGGAGATCGAATCCCGGCTCAGAAAACTGAGCAAGCTCAACCGGCAGTAACACCGCGCCAGCCGGCCAATGTTACTTCTGTCCGGCCTGCTTGGTGTAGGCGGTGATGGCCTTGATCTTCGCCGCCTTCGCCGCGTCCATCACCTTCACCAACTGGCCGACGGGCGCTTCGGTGTCCGAGCGGATGGCGAGCGCGACGTTAGGATTTTCACTGACCTTGGCCGTGAGTTCCGCCTGCAGTTGATCCGCTGTGATGGGCTTGCCCGCGAGGTAGAGGTGCGGCGCGGCTTTCGAGATGTCCACAAACAGCGGCGACTGCTTCTCCGTGACGCCTTCACGGGCCGCCTTGGACTCGGGCAGCACGAGCTTCACCGCCGGTTGCTGCCGGAACGTGGTGGTGACCATCAGGAAGATGAGCACCACCATCAGCACGTCGATCAGCGAGACGATGATGACGGCGGGAGCCTGACGGCGTTGGCGGGCCCGGAACTGCATCTCAGTGGCCTTTGGCGGTGCGGTAAAGCCGCTGCAAGAATTCGTCGCACACCGTTTCCAGTTCGACTGCGAGCGAGTCCACCTTGCGGGAATAAAAGCTCCACGCGATCAGGGAGGGAATCGCCACGATCAGCCCCAGCATGGTGGCCCGCAGGGCCAGCGCGATGCCGGCGGCAAACAACGTGTTGTCCCCCGCCAGCGTCTGCTGGCCCAGGCCCGTGAAAAGCAGAATCAAGCCATAGACCGTGCCCACCAGCCCGAGCAACGGCGCAATGCCGGTGATGATCTCCAGTATCACCAGCCCACGCTCCAGTTGCGCGATCTCGTGGCGGGCCTTGGTTTGCAACGCATCGATCGTCTCGCTCTTCGGGCAGTCCAGATGCGACGCGGCCACCAGCAGGAGCCGGCCCAGCGCCGAGGGGTGCTGCTCGCACATCCGCCGCAGCATGGGCAGGTCCTCGGGGGTGCGGCAGTTGTCCGCCGCCTCCTCCAGCACGGAGGGGATTACGCGGTTCCAGCGGAGCGCCAGTCCCCGCTCGATGATGAACGTGAGGCTGAGCAGCGAGGTCAGCGTCAGCACGATGATGATGGCTTGTTCCATTTGTCGGGCAGAATTGATGCCTTACGAGACCGACCGGGCAACAGGGAGCAGGCTGCTGGGCATGCGCACACTGAGCAGCGCCCGAACCCTGCGGCCCCCGCCCCGGGAGACTTACTTCACCGCCGAGTAATCCGTCGCGACGAGGAAGACGGATTTCACCCCGTCCTTCACGGTGAGCGAGCCGCCGGCCTTATCCTCGGAAGCCTTGCGTGCGGCCACCCAGTCCGGATCTTTGCGGAAGGCGTCAAAGCTGGCCTTCGCGGCATCCTCGCTTTTGTGCGCGAGCAGATAGATGAGCGTGTTCTTCGGGTCCGGCGGGTTCACGGCGCCCTTTTGATCCGCCATCGGGTTCCAATAGGGCAGGTTGGTCATGCCGTGCTTGGCAAACAGCTTCACGGTGTGGTCGCGGAAACGGGCGTTAAGATTGGGCAGCCGACCGGGTTCCGTGGTGTAAGTGCGCAGCTCAAAGACCCGGTTGCCAATGTTCTCCGCCTTCGCGAGCGGGGAGTAGTCGGTGGCTTGCAGATACACGGACTCGACCTTCGCCACGAGCTTGCCGTTCACCTCAGAGGCTTTATGGGCCTTCTGCCATTCCGGATCGGCCATGAACGCCTTCCACGAGGCGTTGCGGGCTTCGAGGCTGGGATAGGCGACGAAGTAAATCAGCTTGCGCTCGGGATTCGGGCCGATGGGGACAAAATAACCCAGGTTCGTCATGCCGTGCTTCTCGAAGAGCTTGCAGGTGTGGTCGCGGAAGCGTGCATGCAGCGCGTCAAGCTTGCCCTCGGGGGCGTAATAAACGCGCATCTCGACGCAGCGAGGATCAGCGGCAGCGTGGGTGACGGAGGCGGCAACGAGCATGGCCATGAGCGTGAGCAGTGTTTTCATCAGTGCGGCGGATGGTGGCCCGTGGCGGCACGGAGGCAAGGAATTTTCCGGCGCGAAGGCCGGGCGAACCGCGCGTTCGTGCTGGCCGCGACCGCCGCCTTCCCCTACAACCGCGCGCCATGACTTTGCGAGAATTGCACCGCGCCCAGACTGTTGCCACCACCGCCGCCCGGGCCGCCGGGAAGCTGATGCGGCAGAACCTCACCCGCACCAAACACGTCAACGAAGCCACCCAGCACGACATCAAGCTGGAGCTGGACGTGCGCTGCCAGAAGCTGATCGAGCGGGCGCTTTTGAAGGCCTTTCCGACGGTGCCCATCCTGGGCGAGGAAGGCATTATCGGCGATCCCTCGGCTGCCGCCCGCTGGGTGGTGGACCCGATTGATGGCACGGTGAACTTCACCTACGGCATTCCGCACGCTTGCGTGTCCATCGCGCTGCAAGTGCGCGACGATCAGTCCAAGCATGCTGGCGACCCCTTGCTCGGCTACCGCTCCGTGGTCGGCGTGGTGTATGACCCGTTCCTGGATGAGATGTGGACCGCCGTGCGGGGCGAGAAAGCCAAGCTGAACGGCAAGCCCATCCAGGTCAGCAACCGCGCCCGGCTCGACGAGGCCATCGTGGCGATGGGCTTCGCCAAATACACCAAGACGCTGGCGCTCATGCTGCCGGTGTTCAACCGGCTCGTGCACAAGGTTCGGAAGGTGCGGCTGCTCGGCGCGGCAGCGCTCTCCATGACGTGGACGGCGAACGGACGGTTGGACGCCTACATCGAGAACGGTGTGCGGCTCTGGGACGTGGCGGCCGGCGGTTTGATCGTGGAGTGCGCGGGCGGCGAGTTTTGGTGGCAGCCGGTCGAGGGGGATTACGCCGTGGAGATTTGCGTCAGCAACGGCAAGCTGCGGAAGAAACTCCAGACCGCGTGATTTGTGCCGGCGACTCGCAGTCGCCGTCTTTGGCAAACGGCTTCTCCTGACGACGATTGCAAGCCGTCGGCAAGAACTCAGCTCACCGCTTGCCAAGCGCCTCTTCGATGCTCTGCACCACCTTGCGGGCCAGAAACTCGGAACCTTCCTTCTTGAAGTGGACGTTGGCCGGAATCTGCACCTCGGTGAGCTTGGGCAGCGTGTAGGCGTAAAGATCGTTGATGGCGACCTTGTGCTCGTCCATGACCTTCTTGGCGACCGCGTTGTAGGCCTGCACGTCGCTGTCCTTGCGGGGCGGCGTGAGCTTCGCCTCCGGCACCGGCGTGGTGGCGCACCAGATCAACCTGGCCTTGGTCTTCTTCAACTGCTTGACCAGCTCGCGCAGGTTCTTCTCGTAATCTTCCAGGCTCACCTGCGGTTTGCCGTTGTCCATGAACTTCAAGTCGTGCAGGCCCCAGTTGAAGTGGATGACGTCCCACTGGTTCGTGCCCAGCCACTTGGTGATCTTGGCCGTCCCGTTGGTGGTCGGGCCGCCGTTTTCCGGGATGCGGTGGACGTTGACCTTGCCCTTGAGCCGGTCGCGCACCGGCAAGGTGTAGCCGATGGAGATGCTGTCGCCGATGAGCAGCACGCGCGGCAGTCCGGGCTGATCGGTCACCGGTTCCATGGCGGGGTCGCGCTTAGTGGCCTTGGTGGTTTTGGGCGTGGCGCTCTGGGCGAACGCCGCTGTGCCGGCGACCAGAATTGTGGCCAGTGCGAAGCGTAATTTTATCGGGCGAATTTGCATTTGAGGGGGCGGAGCGTCGCAAAGGAGTCTGGTCCATGCCAGTCTTCATTTGCTTTGCGACGGCCTCCTCACACCAGATGCCAAGTCGGTTCAATGCCACGAGTGTCCACGCCGTCAACTAAAGCGATGCAATCGTCCCGACCAACCGCCCTGCTCACGCGCTGCCTGCTGCTGGCCGCTGCCGTGGCTGGCGCAACTGCCATGGCGGCGGAGCCCTTGCATCGCCGGGTGGACCAGCTCATCGCCGGCAAAGCCTCGGTCGCCAAGCAACCTCTCGCCCCGCCCGCGGACGACGCCGAATTTCTCCGCCGCGCCTGGCTGGACTTCTCCGGCGGCATTCCTGATGCCGGTGAAACCCGGAAGTTCATCGCTGATCAATCTCCGGACAAGCGCGCCAAAGTCATCGAGCAACGCATGGCCGCGCCGCGCTTCGCGGAGCAGATCGCCGAGGCGTTTCATATCCAACTGATGGAACGCAACGGCGACAACGACGAGTGGCGGCGCTACCTCACGGAGTCCTTCCGCGCGAACAAGCCATGGGACCAGATGGCGCGGGAGATTCTCGGACCGGACTTCAAGGATGAGAAACTGCGCGGCGCGGGTTTCTTTATCACGCGGCGCCTGGAAAAAGTGGGGCAGCAGGACACCGACTACCCCGGGGCCACCCGCGACGCGGGCCGGCTCTTCATGGGTGTGGACCTCCAATGCTGCCAATGCCACAAGCACCTGACCGTGAAGGATTACAAACAGGTGGATTTCAACGGCCTCTTCGTCGCCTTCCAAAACACAAAGCTCCAGGAGCCTGCGGGCGATTACCGGACGAAGTGGTTGCAGGAAGGGTTGATGACCAACAAATACGAGTTCGTATCGGTCCTCAGCAGCGTAAAGGGCGCCACCGGCCCGCGAGTGCCGCTCGGCACCGAGGTGGAAATCCCCGCCTACTCAAAGGAAGAAATGTGGACCGTTCCACCCGAACCGAAAACCCGTAAAGCGGGGGTGCCCAAGTTCAGCCCATTGCGCGAACTCGCCGCGCGTGTGGCTTCGCCGGAGAATCCGTTGTTCGCCCGCAACATCGCCAACCGCATCTGGTGGCAGCTCATGGGCCGCGGCCTGGTCGAGCCGCTCGATCTCAACCACAGCGACAACCCGCCGTCGCATCCCGAGCTGCTCGACCTGCTCGCGAAGGAACTGACCGAGCACAAGTTCGACCTCCAATGGCTCATCCGCGAGCTGGCCCTCACGCAGACCTACCAGCGTTCAAGCCTGCTGCCCGCCGGTGCGAAGAACCCGCCGGAGGAGCTGTTTACTGTTGCGAAGGAACGTCCGGTCGCCGCCGAGCAACTGGCCCGCGCGTTTCTCGCCGCGACCGGTGAGCAGGAGCGCGTTGCGGGCGGCAAGGGCTGGGAAGGCATCGAGGGCAAAAAGCACACGCAGAAGGATTTTGAGAAGGCCTTCCTCACCGCATTCGCCAACGCAGCGAAGGAGCCCGAGCTGTCCGTCAATCCGACCCTCCGCGCCGCGCTCTTTCTGCGGAACAACGACCTCGCCCTCTGGTCGCTGCAAAAGCGCAAGGGCAACCTCATGGACCGCGTCGCCGCGCTGACCGACGCCGCCCAAATCGCGGACGAGCTGTATCACGCGATCCTCTCCCGCCCGCCCGTGGCCGAGGAGAAAACCGAGCTGGCGAAGTATCTGACCAAGCACTCCGCCAACCGCGAGAAGGCCCTTGGGCACTACGCGTGGGCCATGCTGTCGAGCATGGAGTTTTTCACGAACCACTAGCATGAATCCTCTCTGCAAACCTTGGGAGCACGCCGCCTCCCGCCGGCAATTTCTCGGCGCATCCGCCGGCACGTTGGCGTTCGGCGCGCTTGGTGGAATGATTTCGCCGCAGGCCGCCGAGGCGATGCGCAAGAAGGAGAAACAGGTGCTCTTCGTCTGGCTCGACGGCGGGATGAGCCAGCTTGAAAGCTGGGACCCCAAGCCCAACACCGAGTTCGGCGGGCCCTTCCGCAGCATCAAGACGACCGTTCCCGGCACGCACTTTTCCGAGTTGATGCCGCAATCCGCCAAACAGGCTCACCGCCTCTGCGTCGTCCGCAGCATCTGCACGAAGGACAATGCCCACTCCTCCGGCGTCGCGCGCATCCAGCGCGGCGACCCGAAGAATCGCGGCGTGCCCTATCCCTTCTTTGGTTCCGCCATCGCCAAATTGATGGGGCCAACCTCCTCGAAGCTTCCGCCCTACGTCTGGGTCAAGCCCGGCAGCGGCGGCTTCAAGACCGAGGATGCCGGCTTTCTCGGACCGAAATACGGCTCGCTCGCCTTTGGCGACGGCAAGCCGCCAGAGGACTTGCTGCGCCACGCCTCGCTCACCGCCGACGAGGATGCGGAGCGCAACGAGCTGCGCGAACTGCTCAACCGGCGCTACGCCGCGCAGCGCCGCCCGACTTACACCGAGGCTAGCAGCTTCGTCTTCGACACCGCCCAGGAGCTGATGAAGCGGGCGAACATCTTCGACACCAGCAAGCTTGCCGCCAAGGAACTGGACCGCTACGGACGCACGGAAATCGGCCAGCACATGCTCGTCGCACGCAACATGCTGGAGGCCGGCGTGCGCTTCGTGAAAGTGGGCAGCTACGGCTGGGACACGCACGGTGACAACTTCAACGGCAGCGCCTCGCTGGTGCCCAAGTTCGACCGCGCCTTCGCCGCCATCGTCGAAGATCTTGCGGCCACGGGCCTGCTGGAGCACACGCTCGTCATTGCGATGAGCGAGTTCGGGCGCACTCCGCGCATCAACGGCCACGTCGGACGCGACCACTGGCCCGAGGCCTGGAGCATCGCGATGGCCGGCTGCGGCCTGAAGGCCGGCGCGGTGGTGGGCGCCACGAATGACAAAGGCACCTTCGTGAAGGATCCGGGCTACGACATCGGCGCGGTCTTCCACACTTGGTTTCAAGCACTGGGCATCGACACGAAGAAGGTGGAATACGACAATAACGGCCAGCCGCTGCCACTGGCCCACGACGATATGCAATCCATCAAGGAGGCGCTGGTATGAGTGACCCGAAACCTGCCGCCCCATTTGCCCCGCCGAAGGAACTCAAGGCGTTCCCGAATGACCGCCAGCTCTGCATCGCAAGGTTCAGCCCGTGCGGCAACTTCCTCGCCGCCGGCGCCATGGAGGGCACCGTGCGCCGCTGGAAAGTCGTCGAGAAACCCAAGCTCACCGTCGATATTGCCCTGCCCGACGAGACGGCGAAAAAGCCCGCGCCCAAGGCCGCCAAGAAGCCCGAGGAGTCTCCGGTCGAACTGGTGCCGCTGCCGCATCTGACCGGCTTCAACGGCTGGGTGCAAAACATCGCCTTTCACCCGAAGGATAAGATCCTCTTCGTCGCCGACACCTGGGGCAAGCTCGCGGCCACTGACATCGAGGGTGACGCGCCCAAGCCGCGTTGGGAAAACGCCACGGCGCACGATGGTTGGATTCGCAAGCTGGCCATTTCACCGGACGGCCGGCACCTCGCCACCTGCGGACGCGATCAGTTCGTGCGCATCTGGACGACGGCCGGCAAGCTCGTCGCCGAGCATCGCGCGGAGGAGGATGTGTTCGCCGTGACCTTCGCGCCCGAGGGCAAGGTCGTTGCGTTCGGCGACTTGAAGGGCACCATCACGATGTGGGACTTCGAGGCGAAACAATTGGGTCGCAAATTCGACGCGGCGGTCCTGCATAAGCTGTCCCGCCTGCAAAATGTGGCCGGCCTGCGCGTGCTCACGTTCTCAGCCGATGGCAAGACCCTGCTGGCCGGTGGCTGCGAACCGGCCGGCGGCGGCTTTGTCGAAGGCGCGCCCGCCCTGCTGCGCTTCGATGTCGCCACCGGGAAGCAGTTGTCCGAATGGCGCTTTGGCGTGGCGAAGGATGGCTTCGTGCTGGATGCAGCATCGCACCCCGACGGCTATCTGGTGCTGGTGACCAGCGGCCAGCCCGGCAGCGGCAAGATCATGTTCCTCCGCCCGGGCGAGAAGGAGCCGTTCTTCACGAACACTGCGGTCGCCAACTGCCATTCCGTCACGCTGCACCCCGACGGCAAGCGCTTCGCCGTCGCCGCGATGAACAAAGCCAGCAACGGCAACGGCCGCCAGCTCACGAAGGACGGCCAGTATCTCGGCAACAACTCACCGGTGCATTTGTTTGAGATTCCAACGGCGCAGGGCTAAACGAGCAAACTGAACCTAGACAGTCATCCAGTCCTCGGTTCACCAGCGGCATTCCTCTGAAATAACTGCCCTATTGTTTGGCCGTTGGGGTCGGGGTCGCTGGTTTGGTGGAAGCCTTACTGTGTCCAAGCTTTCGATAATCAAGGATCGCTTGAGTGTTTTGACGTGTTCGTGTGTCGAGAGTGGAAATGTGTGTCATCGCTTCAAGCCAAACGTCTGGGCTATTTGGATTTGAAGCCAGACAGTGGGCCATCGTAGGGCGCTCTTTCTCCGACATTTCGGCCAGACCTTGCCAAAACTCCTCAAGCAGATCCATGGGACATCTCGGGTTAGCTGCCAAGTATAACCGGGTCCACTCGCGTTTTCCTCCTAATCTATGGAACTGCTCGTAAGTAAACGGAATGGAGCCGTCTATGACAGCCGCTCGGATCGTATCGCGACTCAAACTCGACCGTTGTGAAAAAAGCAGTTCGGGGTTTCGCCGGATCTCCACAAGTTTATCTTTGGTAGCCGTTGGCTTTGACTTGGTTACTGAGTTAGCGACCAAACTAGTCGCCGCAACTGGAGCTTGAATTGGCATCGTAATCACATCGAGCGCGGCGGCAGTCGCCTTTGTTCCAGTAGAAGGTCCGCCAGTGCCTGCGCCCGCTCCGGCCATTGCTACCCCCATACTAAAGCAACCACACAACGAGATCG
>CAIPBN010000207.1 GCA_903863315.1 uncultured Verrucomicrobiota bacterium
ATTCAGGACGTGGTGAACTTCAGCTTCGACGAGCAGGGCCGCGCCTACGTGGTCGAGACGGGCCGCCGCCGCACGAGCGTCTTCGACATCCGCAGCTACCGCGACTGGGTGGATGCGGACCTTTCCTTCCGCACGCCGTGGGAGCGCGCCGCGTTTCTGAAGACGAACGTCTCGCAGGACAACGCCGCCTTCATGCGCCAGATGAGCACGTCCAAGACCGGCGGGTTCGCCGACTTCAACAAGGACGATCGCCTCGACTGGCGCGACCTCGAAGTGGAATCCGAGCGCATCAAGCTCGTCTGGGACTCGACCGGCAGCGGCGTCGCGGACAAGTCCGCCGTCTTCGCCGATGGCTTCAACACCAGCATCAGCGGTGTCGCGGCCGGCGTGTTGGCGCGGCGGGGCGAAATCTATTTCACGAGCATCCCGGACGTTTGGAAAATGATGAAGCATGAAGGCGGAAGTATGAAGGCGGGCGCAAGTCCGAGCGCTCCCGGCCAGCCGACCGTTCATCATTCATCCTTCAAACTTCAGCATCTGCACACCGGCTTCGGGGTCCACATTGCCTACGGCGGCCACGACATGCACGGCCTCAAGTTCGGCCCGGACGGCAAGCTCTACTGGACCATCGCCGACCGCGGGGCCGCGCTCACCAACCTCTCGCGCACGCTCAACCCCGATCTCGACTACCTGCTGAAATTCCTGCCCGACACGGGCGCGGTCTTCCGCAGCAACCCGGACGGCTCGGAACTGGAAGTCGTCGCCATCGGCCTGCGCAATCCGCAGGAGCTGGCCTTCGACGACTTCGGCAATCTCTTCACCGCCGACAACAACGCCGACGGCGGCGACAAGGCGCGTTGGGTCCACATCGTCGAGGGCGCGGACTACGGCTGGCGCTACGGCTGGCAGCATCTGCCCAAGCTCGGCGCGTGGAACTCCGAGATGCTCTGGGGCCTTGCGCCGTCGAACACCGCGCTCTCCTACCCGCCGCCCGTCGCGCACATCGGCCACGGCCCGGCGGGCATCGCGCACTATCCCGGCACCGGCCTGCCGGACAGCTTCCGCGACTGCTTCTTCTACGCGGACTTCCCCGGCGGCATCCGCTACTTCCGCCTGGAGCCGAGCGGCGCGAGCTTCAAGGTCGCGCACGCCGGCAAGTGGCTCGAAAGCAACTCGCCCGACGAGCGCGAGGGCAAGCTGCTCTGGAACCTCTACCCCACGGACATCGAGTTCGGCCCCGACGGCGGCGCGTATGTGCTCGACTGGGTGGCAGGCTGGGAAAAGACGGGCAAAGGCCGCATCTGGCGCGTGCATGACCCGGCGGTGGATGCGGGGAAGGAAGTGCGAGAGGTGAAGAGGCTCTTGGCGGACGGGATGCTGCACCGAGCGGGTGAAGAACTGGTTACGCTGCTTGGGCACAGAAACCAGCAGGTCAGGTTCGCGGCCCAGGCGCAACTGGTGGAACTCGCGAAGGCCGAAGTGCTGAAACACCGCTCCAGTGTTGCAGAGCGGGCGAGTTCGTTGCCCGAGGGAAGTGTGTATCGGCTCAAATGGCCCCCGACCATCGCTCAGCTCTTGAACGCGTCAGGAGGCAACACGCGCGGAATCCGCCGCGTTCACGCCATCTGGGCTCTTTGCGAAGTCGCCTCGCTTGGTGGCACGCTTTCGATGGAAGCGGACGTGTCCCAGTTGCGATACGGCGAGAGTGAGCCGCGTGGCCCTTCGACCAAACAACAGGTTCAACTGCCGACACGTTTGGCGTTGCTTGAGTATCTCCGAGTGGCCACAGGAGACCCCGAGACGCGTGCAGTGGCCGTTCGGGCGCTTGCCAATTGTCCTTACGAGCGCGTCACGAACGCTCTCCGCCAAAGTAAATGGAATGGTCTCAACGACCCGCACCCAGTCGTGAAGGTAGCTGCGCTGCAAACGCTCGGAATCGTAGGCAAGAAGGACTTTGTCCCGATGATTCTGCTCACCTTGCGGAACAACGCCGACCAAGACGCCACCATCCGCCACGCCGCCGTCCACGCCCTCGTCCGCATCGGTGACACGGACGCGCTGCTGGCCGCCGCGAAGGACAGTTCCGCCAGCGTGCGCCTCGGCGCGTGCCTCGCCCTGCGCCGGCTGATGCATCCCGGCATCGCGCAGTTCCTCGACGACCCTGACCCGCGCATCGTCCTCGAAGCCGCCCGCGCCATCGCGGACCTCCCCATCGAACCCGCGCTACCGAAGCTGGCGGCTTTGCTGGAGTCGAAGACGGCCAAGCC
>CAIPBN010000208.1 GCA_903863315.1 uncultured Verrucomicrobiota bacterium
AACGGCGTGAACATCATCGGCACGTCGCCGCAGAGCATCGAAGTCGCCGAGGACCGCAAGCTCTTCGCGGCGATGCTGAACAAGCTCAACATCCCGCAGCCGCCCAACGGCCTCGCCATCAATGAAGCCGAGGCGCTCGTGGCCTCGAAGCGGCTGGGCTATCCCGTCCTCGTGCGCCCGAGCTTCGTGCTGGGCGGGCGCGCGATGCAGATAGTTTATAGCGACGCGGAGCTATCGCACTACATGAGGTTCGCCGTCGAGGCCGGCCCGGACCGCCCCGTGCTCGTGGACAAGTTCCTCGAAGACGCCACGGAAGTGGACGTGGACTGCATCACGGACTGCGGCCAGTTCGCCAACCCGGCGGATGGCACCATCGTCATCGGCGGGATGCTGGAACACATCGAGTTCGCGGGCGTCCACTCCGGCGACGCCGCGATGGTGTTGCCACCGCACACGCTCTCGCAATCCGTCATCGAAACCATCCGCACCTACACCCACGCGATGGCCCGCGAGCTAAAAGTCATCGGCCTGATGAACGTGCAATACGCCGTGAAGGGCGAAACGGTTTACGTCCTCGAAGTGAACCCGCGCGCGAGCCGCACCGTGCCCTTCGTGAGCAAGGCGATTGGCCGCCCGCTGGCCAAGCTCGCAGCGAAGGTCATGGCCGGGAAGACGCTGAAGGAACTCGGCTTCACCGAGGAAATCTGGACGAAGTATTGGGCCGTGAAGGAGTCTGTCTTCCCGTTCAACAAGTTCCACGGGCAGGACATCCTGCTCTCCCCGGAGATGCGTTCCACCGGCGAAGTCATGGGCTTGGATGCCGACCTCGGCGTGGCTTACGCGAAGTCGCAGATGGCCGCGAACTCGCCGCTGCCGCTCAAGGGCAAGGTCTTCATGAGCGTGAGCGACGCGCACAAGGAGCACGTCGCGGAAGTCGGCAAGCAATTTGCGGACTTGGGCTTTGAACTGATCGCCACTAACGGCACCGCCAATGTGCTGGAGAAGGCCGGGTTGAAGGTGCAGCGCATCTACAAGCTGGCCGAAGGCCGACCCAATGCGATCGACCTGCTCAAGAACAAGGAAATCCAGCTCGTCATCAACACCCCCGCTGGCCAGTCCCCGCGCGCCGACGAAATCAAGATTCGCACCACCGCCGTCTATACCGGCACACCTATCATGACGACGCTCTCCGGCGCGCGAGCCGCCGCCCTCGGCATCGCCGCGCTCCAGAAAAGCGGCTATGCGGTCCGCACGGTGCAGGAGTATCACTGAAGCGCGTGCCGGCGGCTTGCAGGCGCCGCCCATCTGCCCAGCGGCAGGTGGACACATCCACGAGGCACTCACCACCACACGGCTGCTGCAAGCCGCTGGCGCGGGTTTGCGGTCTCCAGCCAGGGGCCCGGATTGATCTGTGGCCTCAAGTCCGGAAACTCCTTGCATCGCCCGGGCCTGAAAACAAAATCCGCCCGCCCATGAATGCCGTCCTCACGCTTCCGAATGATTCGGCGGAGGGATTGCTGCTGTTGCTCCTCATCGGCGTCGTCGCGCTGCTGGGTGCCACCGTGCATCAGCTCATGAGCCTGCGACGGGAGCGCCGTGCGCACTCGGGACAGCTTTCCGAACAACTGGGGCGGGTTCAGGTCGGCCTGCAAAAGATCAATTCCAGCATCATCGCGCAGACGAATGGCTTGAAAGAACGCCTTGGGGTGCTGGGCCCGGCAATCGAGCAGGCGGAGCACATCGTCCGGGAGGCCACCGCCTTCACCACAGAATTCAAAGCCGTGCGCACGGATCTGCAAAAGTTCGATGAACGGCTGGCAGCGGTGGGCGAATCGGTCGCAAACGCCGTGGCAGCGCAGGCAGGCCAGCCCGTGGAAGAGCACCTGGCCCCGCTCGTGCAGCAAGTGAGCACGTTGCAACACGCGCTGGCAGAGGCGACGCAGACGCAGCAATCGGTGGCGGGCGAACTGCGCACCAGCCTGCAAGCAGTCGCCGGTGGCCAGGAGCGAACCGTCGCGGAACTGCGCAGCCTCACCGCCGGACAAGGGCACCACACGCGTGAACTGCGAGGAGCCATCGAGCGCGACCTGCGGCAGGTGGAGACGCGGATGCGGGAACTGACCGAAAAGTTTCTGTCCGAGTCCGCGCAATTGCGCTCGCGGATGGACAACGACACCCGGGCGTTGCTGGCCGCCCCCGCCCGTCAGATCGCCCCTTCCCTGCCGCCGACGGCACAGGTCGGACTGGACGACGAAACACGCAAGGAATTCCGCAAGCTGGCCGAGCGCATTGATGGCCTGCAACGACGGCTGGAGGACATCATCCGGCTGTGAAGCTAATCCCCTGCTCTTTCTTGCGCCAAATCCGACTGTTAAATCCCCGCAGGCTCTGTTACCGACGCCGCCGTCAGCCCGTCGCCCAACCGCAGCATAACTGGCCATGCGTTCCGTCCTGAAAGGCATCTTGTATCTCGCCCTGTTTGCGGCGTGCTACTTCTGCGGCTTCAACGCCTATCGCGACTACACCTTGCTGATGAACGACGACGCGGAGGATCTGGGCCGCTCCAGCCGCCGCAAGAAGCCCACCGCCACCACAGGCACCAACGCCCCAACAGACCTCGCGGCCAGCAACGCACCACCTGTCCTCACCAACGTCGCTGCCGCTACCAACTTGGCTGCCACCACGCGCCCGGCACTGAAAAACCCTGCTGCTGGTGAGGGAGGCGACGATCCTGTCCAAGGCCGATCCGGCCGTCGCGTGGCGCGGCTCTATGTGCATCTGCTGGGCTACAGCGTGGGCTTTGCCGTGGCGATGCTGGGCTTGGGCTACCTCGTAGCGCAGGACTTCGGGCACCTGCTCAACTTGCGGCTCGGCAAGGAGGTGAGTTATGTGAGCGACAGTTCGGCCCGCAAGGCTGCCTATGAACGGGCGGAGAACGCCATCCTCAAAGGCCAGCATCAGGAGGCGATCCGGCTGTTGCAGGGCATCTTGAAGAAGCATCCCGAGCACACGCACTCTTTGCTGCGGATTGCGGAAGTCTATGACAAGGAGTTGCAGGACTACTCCAACGCGGCAGTCCATTACGAGAAACTGCTCGAACTCGAACTGCCGGCCGAGCAGTGGGGCTGGCTCGCCATCCGCCTCTCGAACATCTACTCGGGCAAGCTGAACCAGCCGCAGGCCGCGCTCGCGCTCATCCGCCGCATCGCCACCGACTACCCGCAGACGCAGGCCGGCGGCAAGGCGCTGAAGCGGCTGGCCGCGCTCGCGGCTTCCGGACTGGACCCTGGCGCGGACGAATGAGCGGGCGATTCATACCAGTGCCAACAGTTCCGAGAGCGAACTGAGCTGCTCGCCCGCTTTGGGCATTTCACCACGACGCAGCAACCGCGCGGAGAAACCGGCAGCGCAGGCTCCTTCAAAATCCTCCCGTCGGCTGTCGCCGATGTGCAGCACAGCTTCCGCGGGAAGGTTG
>CAIPBN010000209.1 GCA_903863315.1 uncultured Verrucomicrobiota bacterium
CATCCGCGACTTCATCCCGCCGAAGCAGGGCCGCCGGCATCTCTTCACCATTCTCACCAAGCTGGAATCGCTCGCCGCGCGCGGGCCCAGCGATCTCGGCCCCACGCTCAAACTCATCGTCCAGCGCCTCAACCGCCGCGGCGTGATCCTGCTCATCACGGACTGCCACAGCGGTCATGACTCGGTGGTCGAGGGCATCCGGCATCTGGTCGCGCGCCGCCACGAGGTCGTCGTGCTGCACCTGCTCGACGCGGACGAAGTGCAGTTTCCCTTCCAAGCGCTCACCAGCTTCCGCGACCTGGAGACGGGCACTCAGCTCATGACCGACCCGCTCCGGCTGCGAAAGCTCTACCTAGAACGCCTGGAGAAATTCCGCGCCGCCATCAAGGAAGGCTGCGCCAGCGCCGGAGCAGATTACCGCTTTGTGGACACCTCGGAACCCATCGAGCTGGTGCTGCGGGATTACCTGCTCTTCCGGCGTGAACGCGGACGTTGAAATGAAGGTCATGCTTCCAAGTTCAAGGTTCGTTGTTGGGACTGGATCCGGCGCCCCGTTCGTCCTTCGGCCTTCATCTTTCGTCCTCCCCTCAGCATGAGCCTCCTCTTCCCCGCCATGCTGGCCGGCCTCGTGGGGCTGGGCATCCCCTTCGCGCTGCACCTCATCGCGAAGCACAAATTCCCCGTCCGCGACTTCCCCACGCTGCGGCTGCTCATGCGCGACGAGCGCACGAACGTCTTCGCCCCGCGCCTCATTGACCCGTGGCAGCTCCTCCTCCGCCTGCTCGTCCTCACGCTGCTCGTGCTGGCGATGGCGCGTGTTTTCCTGCCTGGCTTCAGCGGCACGCCCGCACCACGCAACCTCGTGGTCGTGGTGGATTGCTCGGCCAGCATGAACCTGACGGTGAAGAACCCCGCCGGTTCCGGCCAGTTCACCTTGCTCGAACTCGCCCGCCGCAAAGCCCGCGAACTCCTCGGCGAAATCTCCGCCCCCAGCCAGTGCGCCCTCATCGCCGCCGCCGATGACACCCACCTCCTCGCCGAACTCCAACCCTCCCCCGCCGCCGCGCTAGCGGCCCTATCCCCCCAGCCCCCAGACGCCAGACCCCATCCCCTCTCCGCAACGGATGGTTCCGGTCGCGGCCTCCTCCACGCCATTGCCGCTGCGGGCGATCTCGTCCGGGGTCGGCGCGAAGTGAAGTCTCAAATCGTCGTCCTCACCGACCTGCGCGCGACCGCCTTCGCCACCCGGAACCAGAGGGACTTGCTCCGCCTCGCCCTCACCCGCGCCGACCTTGGTGACAGGCTCGACCTAATTCTTGTGGACCTCGCCACCGGCGCAACCGAGAACCTCGCCATCACCGAAGCCCGCGTGCGCGGCAGCCGCGTCAAGGTCGGCGACGACGCTCACATCCTTGCCCGCCTCCGTAACAGCGGCACGAACGACCGCACTGCCAAAATCCAGCTCGCCATCGGCAACCAGCCCGACCCCGCCATCAAGGAAATCCCCCTCGCCGCCGGAGCCGAGGCCGTCGTGGACCTCACCACGCCCGTGAACCGCTCCGTCCGCGCCATCGCGCAAGCCCGCCTCAAGGAGCCCGACGCCCTGCCCGCCGACGACACCTTCAGCGTCCCGCTCAATGTCGCCGAGACCCGCCGCGTGCTCATCATCAACGGCGCGAGCCAAGCCGCCGTGACTGACTCCGCACTCGCCCGCCTCGGCCAGCCCGGTGCCACCGCGCAACCGAAAGCCGTCGACGTGGAGGAGACCGTGGACGGCGCGACGATTCTCCGCTTCGTGCTGAACCCCGGCCGCGAGCTGGGCCGCGCCAGCGGCACAGGCATCGACACCACGCTCGTCACCCCCGAGGCGCTTGCGGGCCAGACCTTGAGCAAGTTTGAACTCGTCGTGCTCTACGACGTGACCAGCCTGCCCGCGCAGGCGGTCGAGGACTTGAACACCTTTGTCCGCCAGGGCCGCTCGCTGCTGTTCGTCGGAGCAGGCGGCGTGAACGCGCTTCAGTTCAACCGCCTCTTCTTCAGCGCCGACCCGCAGCGGCCCGGCCTCGCGCCCGCACAGCTTGGCAACGACAAGGACTTCGCCCCCGCCCTCGCTCTGGCCGACACCAGCAGCCCGCACCCGTGGCTCGCGCCGTTCCGCGACCGCCTGCAAGGCGACCTCTCCGGCGTGCGTTTCACGAAGGCCCGCGAATTACCCGCCGTCGCTGCCGGGGCCACCGCGATGCTCACGGGCGCGGATGGCCGCCCGCTCGCCGTCGAGATGCCGCTGGAGAAAGGCCGCGTGGCGATGCTCGCGTTTGGCTTCGAGCTGGACCGGGGCAACCTCGCCCGCACCCGAGTCTTCCCCGCATTGATGTGGCGGCTCGTGGACTACCTCACGGGCCAGCTCCGCGTGCGCCCGCCGGACATTCTCACCGCCTTGCAACCCGCCGTGCTGGATGTGTCGGAACCCGCCTTCGCCTTCGCGACCGAGCTGGAACTCACCACGCTCGGCGACGCCACGAACCGCCCGCCGGTCCGGCTCAAGGTGAATGCCGACCAAACCGTCCTCGTGCCCGCGCTGCCCGCCGGCGACTTCGCGTTGCACAAGCCCCGCGCCATCGGAGCCGTGGCCGGTCACACACGCCACATCACTGTTCACACGGACGCGCAGGAGAGCGACTTCACCCGCGCCACCGAGCCGCAGTTGCGCGACTGGCTCGGCGGCGAAGTGCGCGTGACCGAGGCCGCCGAGGCCGTGAAACTCGCCCCGCCCGGCAGCGAGTTCTGGCGGCCGTTGCTGCTGCTGCTGCTGATCGCCTACCTCGCCGAGGCCTTGACCAGCTACGTGATGAGCGCCCGCCGGGAAAAACAACGTGTCGCGGAGGCCAGCGCGTGAGGACACTGGTCACAAGACATTCG
>CAIPBN010000210.1 GCA_903863315.1 uncultured Verrucomicrobiota bacterium
CCCCGACCGATTGCAGAGCAAGAACCGACGCCATCAGGCGCGGAACTGCTCAAGCCCGATTGTTTGCTGAGTCGGGTGCCACGCTGAAATTCCAGTTGTCTCCGCCCGCGCTTCTCCCCAACTCTCTCGCCCGAGCAGCAAACCGATTTCGCCATGTCGATTCTTTCACTTCGTCCCGCCGAGCAGTGCGCCTTTGACCAGCTCTCCCTCGGGGAAATCATGCTTCGCCTCGATCCGGGCGAAGGCCGCATCCGCACGACGCGGGAGTTTAAGGTCTGGGAGGGCGGCGGGGAATACAACGTGGCGCGCGGGTTGCGCCGGTGCTTCGGCCAGCGCACCGCCGTGGTCACGGCCTTCCCGGAAAACGAGGTGGGGCGACTGGTCGAGGACTTCATCTTGCAGGGCGGGGTGGACACGCGATTCATCCAGTGGATGCCCTTCGATGGCATCGGGCGCAACACGCGGGTGGGGCTGAACTTCACGGAGCGCGGTTACGGCGTGCGCGGCGCGGTGGGCATCTCCGATCGGGCGAACTCCGCCGCCAGCCAGATGCGGCCGGGCCAGGTGGATTGGGAGCACATCTTCGGCAGGCTGGGCGTGCGCTGGCTGCACACCGGCGGCATTTACGCCGCGCTCTCCGAGACCACCGCGCAGGTTGTGCTCGAAGCCGTGCAGGCCGCCAAGCGGCACGGCACCATCGTCAGCTACGATCTCAACTACCGGCCTTCGCTGTGGAAATCCATCGGCGGGCAGAAGAAGGCGCAGGAGGTGAACCGCGCGCTCGCGCCGTTCATCGACGTGATGATTGGCAACGAGGAGGACTTCACCGCGTGTCTCGGCTTCGAGGTGAAAGGCGTGGATCACAACCTCGCCAACCTGGAGACGGAGGCGTTCAAGCAGATGATTTCGCAGGCCGTCGCGGCCTTTCCGAACTTCAAGGTGGTGGCCACCACGCTGCGCACCGTGAAGTCCGCGAGCGTGAACGACTGGGGCGCGATCTGCTGGGCGGGCGGGCGCTTCTGCGAGGCGGAACTGCGACAGGACTTGTGGATTCTCGACCGCGTGGGCGGGGGCGACAGTTTCGCCAGCGGGCTGATCTATGGCTTTCTAAAGTTCAACGACGCGCAGCAGGCCGTGGACTACGGCGCAGCTCACGGGGCGCTGGCCATGACCACGCCGGGCGACACCAGCATGGCGACGCTGAAAGAAGTCGAGGCGCTGGTGGGGGGCGGCAGTGCGCGCGTGCAAAGATGAAAGCCGCTCCATTTGCTGCTATCCTCAGGGAACGCTGTGAAGACGATAGCTTGGAGCAAGCTGGTTAGAGAGCATCGCGGGCAGATTTTGGCTGTCGGTATGTGTCTGCTCTACTTGGTGGTGTATCTAACAACCACTCACTTGAAGCCGCAAGGAATGGGCGGGCTGAGCGGTCCGGAGGAAGTGCGCGTGTTCCGTTCGGAAACTCATTTGGTTCCTTTCTACCCGCTTTACCTGTTGGAGCGGTGGATTCGGAATCAGTCATTTGTTTACGCTACTTACCCATTTAACTGCGATTTCGCTGATCATCTCTACGTTCATCACTGGCTATACGGAGACGGCAAGTATTCGATCGTGTGGTATGACAACGTGGAGGGCGTATTCGTGTTTCTTGCCGTGTTGCTGCCACTAGCCTTCGGCCTGTGGAAGATGTCTGGATGCAAAGTCTGGATCGCCGGGACAGTCGGTATCTTCTGTGGGTTCGTGGCCGTCTGTGCACTTAATTCCCACCTGTCGCTTAAAGCTGAGGAACGGAATGGGATGACAGTGAAGCAACGGCTTGGCGGCGGCCCAGTCCTCCGCCTGCGCACGTCAAATGCAGGCGGCGATGGGGTGGAATACCTGAGCAGTCTCCAAGACAGCGGTGGTTCCGGCATGGGAGGTGCGGGAGACGCTGACTATTGGCTTGAAAAACAACTCATCGTCACCACAACAAATTCTTTCAAAGTCTTGTTCCGTTTGAAACGTGCGAGCAAACCGGACGAACGCGCCATCATCGTCTTCCCTTTCAACACAGTTACGGAGACGAACTGGAACGGCTGGCACATCCACGGAAAATTTCTGTAGCACCCGATTGAACGGGCGCATGCCTGTTGTTGAATGGGAGAAGGGCAATTAGAGTTGCCAACGGTTGCAAGGTTCTGCGATAGGAAACGGCACCAAACCAAACCGCGATGAGCCTCCTTCCTCCAAAGCGTGCCCTGGCCATCCTCCATCTCGAAGACAGCGCCGCCGACCGCGAGCTGTTGCGGGAGTTGTTCCTTGCCGAGGGGCTGGTCTGCGAGTTCCACACAGTGGAGAATCGCGCTGCCTTTGAGGCGGCCCTCGAACAGGGCCAGTTCGACTTAATCCTGTCGGATTATTCCCTGCCGGGTTTCGATGGCATGACCGCGCTGGCGCTGGCCCAGCAGCGGCGGCCGGAGATTCCGTTCGTCTTCATCTCCGGCGTGATGGGCGAGGAGCGCGCCATCGAGACGCTCAAGAACGGGGCCACGGATTATGTGCTCAAGCAGCGCATGAATCGCATTGTCCCCTGCGTGCGGCGTGCGCTGCGCGAGGTGGTGGACCGCCAGCAGTTGCGCGAGACCGAGGAGCGGCTGCGGCAGAGCGAGGAGCAATTGCGCCAGATCATGGAGAATGTGGGCGATTGGATTCTCGTGTTCGACCCCCAGGGCCATTGCATTTACAGCAACCCCGCGTATGCCAAGGCGCTGGACTCCTTGCCCGGCACCGCTGGCCAGGAGTTTTGGGATCGCCTAGAGGGCGATGACGCGCTGCGGCTGCGCGAGGATTTCAACACCGTGGTTCGGCGGGGCACGAGCCACCGCTCCGAGGTGCGGGTGCGCAGCGGGCAGACGCATCGCCACTTCGAGGCGCAATTCAATCCGGGCTGTGACCAGCGCGGCACCCTCACCAATGTCATCCTCGTGTGCCGCGACATCACGGCGCGGCGGCTCGCAGAGGAGCAGATGCGCGCGCAGACGGCGATCATGGAGCAGGCACAGGACGCGATCATCATCTGCGGCCCGGACGACGAAATCATCTACTGGAACCGCAGCGCGGAGCGCATCTACGGCTGGACGGCGGCGGAAGCGCGGGGCCGCAACCTGAACACCTTTCTGCATCCGGCCCCGCCGCCCCAGCTCGCCGAGGCGCGCAAGAGCGTGCTCGACCGCGGCAACTGGCACGGGGAACTGCGCCAGGCGGCGAAGGATGGCTCCACGGTGGTGGTGCAGAGCCGCTGGACGTTGTTTCGGGATGCTTCCGCCAAACCGCAGTCCATGCTGGTGGTCAACACGGACAGGCGCAGCCAGTCACTGGGCGAGGGCGAATTCAAGCGCGCGCAGCATGTGGCCAGCCTGGAAGTCCTGGCGGACACGCTCGCGCGCGATTTACAGACCGTCGCCGAGCCGCTCCTGTTGAGCTCACAACTCCTGCGTCTCCGCGGTCGAAACCAGGACGCGCCGGCGTTGCATTCGCCACGCCTTGCGGAACTCGTCAAACAGTTGCACTTGCTGGCGCAAAGCACGGGCGGCCTCCATGTCCCGTTGCCTTTGGGCAGCTTGATGGATGAAGTGGCCCGCCAGTTCCGGAAGTCATTCCCTGACACCATCACGGTGACGGCGTTTGCCGCAGAAGATCTGTGGACGGTGTCGGGCGATCCGGACGCCTTGCGGCAGGTGTTGCTGAACCTTGGCATCAACGCCCGCGAGGCCATGCCGCAGGGCGGGAAACTCGATCTCATCGCGGAGAACCTCGCCCTTAAGCCGGATGATGGTCGGCTGCGGGGCGTGGGGCGACCCGGCCTGCATGTGGTCATCACCGTATCTGACACCGGTGGGGGCATCCCGCCGCAGGAATTGGCACGCATCTTCAACCCCTTCTTCAGCCACAAGGAGGAGGGCCATGCGGTGGGGGCGGGACTGACGGCGGTGCGCGCGATTGTGCAGAGTCACGGCGGCTTCGTGGCCGTCGAGTCCGAAGTGAACCAAGGCACCCGCGTCCGCGTTTACCTTCCGGCCACAGCGCATTCCGCCATATCTGAAACGCCGCCACCCCGCCGCACGTTTCCGCAAGGTCACGGGGAGTGCATCCTGCTGGTGGATGACGAGGCGGGCTTCCGGGAGATCACCCAGGTCACGTTGGAGAAATACGGCTACCGCGTCCTCACGGCGAACGATGGTTCCGAGGGGCTGACCCTCTTCATGCGCCATCGCGAGGAGATCAAGCTCGTCCTTACTGACATCGTGATGCCCGTCATGGACGGAGCCGCGCTGATTCGCTCCCTGCAAAAGCTGGACGTGCGCATTCCGTTCCTGGCCGTCAGCGGGCTGGTGGAGCGGGAGAAGGTAATGGTCAGCACGGCAGCCCCCGGGGTGGCCGTGGAATTCCTGGCCAAGCCCTTCAGCCCGGAACGCCTGCTCACGATGGTGCGCGATCTGTTGCAGCGGTCAGCGGCCGCTCGTTCGTAGTTCGTTGCACGAGCCGCGAGCCGTGCGACCGGAGGGAACGTCAACTCGTCAGACAACGCGCCACCTTGGCAAGGCGTTTGACCTCATGGGAAGAGGCTGGACGCTATCCGTCCCGGCTGTTGACCCCAAATCCGTGGCTTGCGCTTACATCATCTTCAACAGCGTGTCCGCCATGTCGCTGGGAGTCACCGCGATGCCAATGCCGGCGGACTTGAACGCGGCGATCTTTGCTTCCGCCGTGCCTTTGCCACCACTGACAATGGCACCCGCGTGACCCATGCGGCGTCCGGGAGGGGCCGTCGCGCCCGCGATGAAGCCGGCAACGGGCTTGGTGCCGTTCTTGGCGATCCACTCGGCAGCCTCTTCCTC
>CAIPBN010000211.1 GCA_903863315.1 uncultured Verrucomicrobiota bacterium
CGATCTGGCACAGAATAATTAGCCCGGGCCAGCTCGACGATCTTGCCGTCGGCGTCGTCACTGTAAAACTTGTAGGCAAAAGCGATCTGGCGTGAGTTGCTCTGGCAGCGGGTGCCCATGGTCTTTGATTTGGCCTTGGACAAGGCAGGGAGCAGCATCCCGGCGAGAATCGCGATGATGGCGATGACCACCAGCAGCTCAATCAAGGTGAAGCCAGAGCGGAATCGATAACGGTCTTGATTCATGAGTCGGCAAATGGACATGCGAAAGAGTGTCCTAATTCAAGCCGACTGTCAAAACGGCGGGGCTGGGCGGTGAGATTGCACTGGATTGTGTGGGGTCGCTCGCCCCACTTTCCGCCGTGCCCAAGTGGCTCAAGTTCATCGTCGGCCTGCTCCTTCTGCCTTTGTGCGCGGGAGCTTTGCCGGCGTTGGCGCGGGTCGTGCGGGCGAGCGGCGGTGCTGCGGAGGTTTGGGTGCCGGTGGCGGCCGGGTCGGCCTGCTGGCTGGTGGTTTTCGCATTCCTGCCCAAGCCCATGTGGGTGTATGTGGTCGGCCACGAGCTGACGCATGTGGTGTGGTCATGGCTGTTTGGTGGGAAGGTGAAGAAGTTCAAGGCCACCTCCCGGGGCGGAGAGGTGGTGCTTACCAAGTCAAATTTCCTCGTCGCGCTGGCCCCCTACTTCTTTCCGCTTTATGCCGTGCTGGTGGTGCTGGTGTTTTTGGCCGGCCACCTCATCTGGGGGTGGTCACGATGGGCTCCGCTATTTCATATTCTGCTGGGTGCGGCGTATGCGTTCCATCTCACCCTGACATGGGAAATCTTGAAGACGGAACAATCCGACATCACAGGGCAGGGCTATCTTTTCAGCGGGGTCGTCATCTTCCTCGGCAACGTGCTGGTGCTGCTGCTGGGCATCCCCTTGCTGACCGGCAACGCCCGGCTGCTGACGGTGCTGGGGTGGTGGCTGGAGGGCACCGCCGGATTGCTCAAGCGCCTGAGTGCGGTGTTGTGATGGCAATCACAGCATGACGGAATCGCGTTGTGGTGGTCAGGGAACGACACGTCCTCGAAAAACAAAAAGGCCCGCACTGAAGCGGGCCTGTTTTGACAAGGGGCAGAACGCCGCTCTCAGGCGCGCTCCATGTATTTGCCCGTGCGGGTGTCCACCTTGATCTTCTCGCCGGGCTTGATGAAGAGGGGCACCTGGATGGCGACGCCGGTCTCGAGCGTGGCGGGCTTCTGCATGTTGTTCGCGCTGTCGCCGCGGATGCCTTCAGGGGCCTCGGCCACGGTCAGGATCACGCTGGAGGGCAGTTCGATGGAAACCGCCTTGTCCTCAACGAACACCATGGTGACGCCACCATTCTCGACGAGATAGTTTTTGCAGTCGCCCACAAGCTCCGGAGAGAGGGTCACGGTCTCAAAATTCTCAGGATTGGTGAAAACGTAGTCTTCGCCGTCCTTGTAGCTGAACTCCATCTTGGTGGTCATCATGGGGACGACGTCCACCTTTTCACCCGATGCGAAGCGCAACTCGGAGGTCTTGCCGGTCTTGATGCTGCGCATGGAGATCTGGACGAAGGCACGCAGATTGCCGGGGGTGCGGTGGGTGACTTCGAGCACGACGACCACGTCACCACCCTGACGGATGGCCATGCCTTTGCGGATCTCAGTTACGTTTGCCATAAAGTGTTTGGAATTGAACGCCGCCTGCGGCAGTTCTGGCCGCAGCGGAGGCGAGACATTAGCGGTGTGCCTTGGGGTGGCAAGCTTGGATTTCGCCTGCGAATGCTAGGGCGCGAAGCTCTGGTCGGGATCCCAACCACCACCGCGAGCGCGGTCAGCCCCAGCCCAGCAGCTTGCCGCCCTGGTAGGTGAGGAAGGCCATCGCCCACGCCAGCGAAGTCATGTAGAGGAGCTGGAAGAGCGGCCACTTCCAAGAGTTTGTTTCGCGGCGGACGACGGCGATGGTGCTGACGCATTGCAGCGCGAAGACGTAGAAGACCATCAAGGTAACGCCCACGAGCGGGGTGTAGGCGGGCTTCCCGTCGTCGCGTTTTTCGTCCTGCATCACCTTGGCGAGGCTGGCCACGCCCGCGTCGGAGTCGTCTGACTCGCCGACGTTATAGACCACGGACATGGTGCTCACGAAGACCTCGCGTGCCGCAAAGCTGGCGACGATGCCGATGCCCATCTTCCAGTCGAAGCCCAGGGGAGCGATGGCGGGTTCAATCAAGTGGCCGAGGCGACCGGCGAAGGAGTGGCGGAGTCGGTCACCGGCCTGTTCCTTTTCAAGCGTGTCTAGCTTCTCAAGGAATGCGACTTCGACCGCATTCGTTTCGGCACCGGGCTTTTGATACTTCGACTTCAAGTTGGCGATGTTGTGTTCCACTGTGCTTCGCTGATTCGCACGCGGATATATCTCACGCAGCAGAGCGCCACGTTTGCCTCCGAATGGGTCAGCTTCATCGGCTGTTTTCGGATACGTTGCCAGAAACCACAACACGATGTTGATGCCCAGAATCACTGTGCCGGCGCGGCGGAGGAAGAGCTTCGAGCGGTCCCACATGTGGCGCAGGATGGTCGTGGCCACGGGGCGTTTGTAGGGCGGCAGCTCCATGATGAGCATCGGCGTCTCGCCTTTGAGCAGGGTTTTCTTGAACACCCACGCTATTACCAGCGCCATCACCGTGCCGAGCAGATACATCGCGAGCAGGGTCAACCCTTGCAGGCCGAATACGCCGGCGAGCTTCGTCTCCGGCACGCACGCGGCGATGAGCACGGCGTAGACCGGCAGCCGCGCCGAGCAGCTCATCAGCGGCGCGACGAGGATGGTCACGAGCCGGTCCTTCGGCGTCTCGATGGTGCGCGTGGCCATGATGCCGGGGATGGCGCAGGCGTAGGAACTCAGCATCGGGATGAAGCTCTTGCCGTGCAGGCCGACCTTGCTCATCAAGCGGTCCATGAGGAACGCCGCGCGCGCCATGTAGCCGGTGTCTTCCAGCAGGCTAATGAAGCAGAAGAGCAGCAAAATCTGCGGCAGGAAGATGATGACCGCGCCGACGCCGGCGATGACGCCCTTCACGAGCAAGTCGTTCAAGTCGCCGGGGGGCATGCTGTTGCCGACCCATTCGCCGAGGCCGTTCACCACAGTTTCAATCCAGCCCATCGGAATCTGCGCAAAGCTGAAGATGCCTTGAAACATCAGCGCCATGAGGCCGACGAAGATGGCGAGGCCCCAGACTTTGTGCGTGAAGATGCGGTCTAGTTTGTCGCTGGTGGTCTCGATGACGATGCCGGATTCCGAAACGGTGGCGGCGATGATGTCCGCGATGCGGGCGTAGCGGGCCTCGATGGTGGCGGTGCGCCAGTCCACGCCGGCGGCTTCGAGTCGCGCGCGAGCGGCGGAGACGGCGGCGCACAGCTCGGCAGGGTAATGCGCGGTGTTGCTGGCGAGCGCCTTGTCGTCGGACAGAAGCAGGAGGGCTTCGGCCTGCGGCGAGGTGAAGCGCTGGGGAAAGGCCTTCTCCAACGCGGCGGCTAGGGTGGAAAGTTCCGTGATGAAAGCGGCGGGCAGCGCGGCGAACAACTTCGTCGTAGTAGACTCATTACCGCGTCTCCTGCTCAGGGTGCTGGCGATTTCTTGCGTCAGCGCGGCGACGCCCGTGCCTTCGCTCGCGATGAGCGGGAGGACGGGGACGCCGAGTTCCTTCGCCAGCGCGGCGGCGTCCACGGCATGGCCGTTCTGCTCGGCCACGTCGGTCATGTTCAGGCCGAGAATCGTCGGGTAGCCCAGCTCGATGACCTGCGTGGCGTAGTAGAGGTTGCGCTCCAAGTTCGACGCGTCCACGACCACGACGACCAGCGAGGGCGCGGGCACGTCGTCGAGCCGGTGGAAGAGGATGTCGCGTGAGACCTCTTCATCGAGCGACTTGGGGCTGAGGCTGTAAGTGCCCGGCAGGTCGATGACCGTGATGCCCTCCGCACCCTTGAGCGCGCCTTCCTTGCGCTCGACGGTGACGCCCGCGTAGTTGCCGACCTTCGCGCGCAGGCCGGTCAGCGCGTTGAACAGCGTGGTCTTGCCGCAGTTCGGATTGCCGGTCAGCGCGACGTAGAGTTGTGGGGAGTCGGGCATCGGTCTTAACGCACGGATGCGAGGGAAGAGAGAAGATAGCGGATAGAAGATAGAAGATAGAGCCGTGACCGGGAGCAGTTCGGGCTGTCCTCTATCCTCAATCCTCTATCCTCTCGGCTCGCTTGGAAGTGCATGGCGCTCACTTGGGTTTCACCAAAATCAGCTCCGCCTCGTGCTTGCGCAGGGTGAGGTTGTAGCCGCGGACCTTGATTTCCAGCGGGTCGCCGAGCGGGGCGAAGCGCACCAGCTCGACCTGCGTGCCGACGAGCAGGCCCATTTCCATGAGCCGGGACTTGTCGGCGGGCGGGACGTTGATGGCCGTGACCTTGGCGGTTGCGCCGAGGGCGAGGGACGTGAGCGGTTGTGGTTGGGCGTCCGGCATGGCGCGATCAAAGGCTGAGGTTAGACAGGCAAGGGGAGGACGGCTTGCGGTAGCTTGCGAATTGTTTCCGGTGGCTTGCGCTCGGGTCAGGTCGGCTTGGGCTTGGCGGCCGGCGCGGGGATTTGCTCGACCATGATGGTCTTGGCGAGCTGCGAGCTGATGCCGAGGCGGGCGTTGCAGACCTGGCAGATGATGTTGGTGTGATTCATCAGCAGCTTGATGCGCTGCTCCTCGCAGAAGCCCATCTCGCGCAGCCGGTTGGTGACTTCCGCCGAGCCGTTGAGCTGCTTGATGCGGACGGACACGCCGGGCAGCACCGAGTCGAGGGCGCACAACTCGGGCTTCGGGCAGGCGCTGTCGGGCGCAGCAGATGGTTTATTGCCGTTGGTCAAGCGGGCCAAGTTAAGGGCAGTTCCAAGCGTGTGGCAAGGTGCAGAATGCGGCGGGGCCAATGCTGGCGCGTGCGGATCACTTTTGACTTCATCGCCCACGGTCTTCTCCGCACACTCCACCGCCAAGCTCCCAAGCTGACCTGTTTGGCGGCGACAAACTGACCTTCCAGCCACATGAAATCAGCCATCACCATCTCCCTCGTTTCTGAAGCTCGCGGTGGTCCGTTCGTGTATTGGGATGATCTGGCGGCCGGGTTCGCCGCCGCCGCCCGGCATGGCTTCGACGCGGTTGAGATCTTCCCGCCGTCGGCCAACGCGGTTTCCGTTGGCGCGGCCCGCGAGCTGATGAACCAGCATTCATTGAAGGTGGCGGCGGTGGGCACCGGGGCAGGGTGGGTGAAACACAAGCTGCGCCTGACCGATCCCGATCCGGCGGTGCGGGCAAAGGCCCGCGAGTTCATCTACGGCATCATCAATCTCGCCGGCTACCTCGGCGCGCCGACCATCATCGGCTCCATGCAAGGTCGCTGGGAGGGCGCGGTGTCGCGCGAACAGGCCCTGACCTGGCTGGCGGAGGAGTTGAAGGCCCTGTCGGAACGTGCCGCCGCGCATCAGCAGGTGCTCCTCTACGAGCCGCTCAACCGCTACGAAACCAATCTCTTCAACCGTAATGCGGACGCTGCAGCCTTCCTGAGGCAGCACGGTCTGGGCAACGTGCGCCTCCTTTGTGATCTCTATCACATGAACATCGAGGAGCAGAATCTCGCGGAGTCCCTGCGGCAGACCGGTGCGCTGGTCGGCCATGTGCATTTCGCCGACAGCAACCGGCGGGCAATCGGGCTTGGGCACACGGACCCCGCACCGATTGCGGCGGCACTGCGGGACATTGGCTACGCTGGGTATCTCTCGGCGGAAATACTTCCCCTGCCGGACGCGGAGACGGCGGCGGCGCAAACCATGGCGAGCTTCCGGGCGGTCTGCGAATTGACGGCGAAGTAGGGCGGGGCAGGGGGCTCGGACAACTGGCCGGGTGCCCTCGGTTGCCGGCCCGGAAAAGCCGAAGGGCGCGGAAGGTTCCGCGCCCTTGGCTCGTGAATCAATCTAGGACGGACTACGCGCCCATGCCGTCCTCGAAGGAGCCGGCCGCCACGGGGAAGCACAGGTTTTCCTTCACGTAACGGATGCCATCGGCCGAGCAGTAATCCAGATCCTTGTGCGCGCTTTCAGCCTCGACGACGAGCGGGGCGCTCTTGGTGCCCATCACCTGCATGTAGCGCTGCGGATAACCGACGTGGATGAGCAGCTCGACATAGCGCTGCATGTTCAGGTCGCCGCTGCCGAGGTCGGTGAACTGCATGGCGCGCTTGGGCCAGTTGGGCTCCATGGCGCGCAGCGGGAAACCGGAGCGGATGACAAAGTTCTTCACATGTGCGGCAAAGACGCGGCTGCCGACCTTGAGGAAGCGCGCCTCCCACGTCTCGCCTTCCCAGCAGTGGGACGGATCGGCATTGACGCCGAGGCAGGCGTCGCCGCCGCAGATGTCCACCAGCATGTTGAAGTCGTCCGCCGTGCTCGCTGCCGTGCCCGGGTGGATTTCGTGGCAAATTTTGATGCCAAGATCATTGGCATGCTTGCGGAGCTTGGCGGTTTTCTTGACGAAGCGCTCCTTGCCCTCGGCCAGCAGGTCATACTTGCCACCTTTGGCGCTCAGGTCCGGTCCGGCCCAGAAGCCCCACGGATAGCCGGTGGCCAGCTCCCAGCCAAACGCGACGCCCCAGAACATGGGCATCACCTTCACGTTCAGTTCCGCCGAGAGATCCATCAGCTTGAGCAGGTAGCTTTCGTGCGCCTTTTCCACCTTTTCCGGCGACTCCTTGGTGAGGGCGGGATCGACGAAGAATGGGTTGCCGGACTTGGTGCCGGTCCACGCGCTGGTATGCACCCAGAAGGGGCAGTGCGCGGAGATGCCGTCCAGGCTCATGCCACGCTCGGCGAACGTGTCGCGAATCTCCTTCGCCGATTTGAAGAGCTTGCCGCCATGCAGCATGTAGTTGCTGGGCTGCGTCCCGGTCGCTCCGGCGGCCTTGGCGTAGTCGAGGAAGGCCGCGAGGCTCTTGGCCCCGTGCTGGGCGCCTTCAATGCTGGGATGATAGATAGGTTGTGCCATAAATACGTCTTGGTGCGGCGAAGGCATAGCAAAACGGCCGCGCTCAAATCAATCGCAAAGCCACGGTCCGCGCAGATTTTACGCAATTCGGCGATTGCACCGCGTGGCATGCCCCATTAAGCAGAGCCCCGCCAGCCTTGCTGGCCTTCAACATGGCCGAATTTTACGACACCCACGCGCATTTGGATTACCCGGATTTCGCGGCTGATCTGCCGCAGCTCATCGAGCGCGCAGCGGCGGCGGGCATCACGCGGCTCGTGAGCATCGGGACGGATCTGGACAGCAGCGCGCGGGCGATTGCCTTGGCGGATCAATTTGCCCCCGTCTTTGCCGTGGTGGGCTGGCATCCTAATGAAGCGGTCAGTGCGCCGCCGGATTTCCGGACCGAGCTGCGCACCCTGGCGCGGCATCCCAAGGTGGTCGCCATCGGGGAGACCGGGCTGGACTACTATCGCCTGCCCAGTGCGAGCGGTGGCTCGGCCGGCGATGATGAACGGGTTAAGGCGCGGCAGGCGGAGGTCTTCCAGCAGCAGCTCGAAGTGGCCGCCGAGCTGGGGCTCAACTGTGTCATTCACACCCGTGGCGACTGCTTCGAGGAGACGCTCGCGATGCTGAACCCTTTTGCCACACGGATTCGCGGGGTGTTCCACTGTTTTGTTGGCACCCCCGAGCAGATGCGGCGGGTGCTGGCGATGAATTCACTGGTGAGCTTCACCGGGATTGCGACCTTCAAGAATGCCCAGACGGTGAAGGACACCATCGTCGCAACGCCGCTGGATAGTTTCATGCTGGAAACCGATGCGCCCTTTCTTGCGCCGGTGCCATATCGCGGCAAACGTTGCGAGCCGGCCCATGTCCGGGAGTTGGCGGCTGTGGTGGCGGAGTTGAAAGGGGTTTCATCGGAGACGTTAAGCGCGGCGACTTGCCGCACGGCGCGGGCGTTTTTCCCCAAGCTCAACTGAGGCCTGCTGCCGCGGGCTTGCGGGTGTTGAACCCTTGCCTTTTGCCTGCCTGCTTCCTAGCCTCCCGCCGACGCATGAGAATCAGCATCTTCGGTTTGGGCTATGTGGGCGCGGTCACGGCGGGTTGTCTCTCCAGTCACGGCCACCACATTGTCGGCGTGGATGTGCATCCGCAGAAGGTGGAGGATTTCAACCGGGGAGTTCCGCCCATCGTCGAGCCGGGCCTGGAGGATTTGTTGAAGTCGGCCAAGGCCAGTGGATTGCTGCGCGCCACGCGTGACTGCGCCGATGCCATCGCGGACACCGAGCTGTCCATCGTCTGCGTGGGCACGCCGTCGAACGCGGCGGGCGGGCTGGACCTCAACTTTGTGCGCGGCGTTGCCCGCGAGATTGGCGACTCGCTCCGCAAGTCGCCCAAGCCGCACACACTTGTCTTCCGCAGCACGATGCTGCCCGGCAGCACGGCGAAGCTGGTGGGCGAGCTGCTGGGCGACCTGGAAAAGTCCGGTGCGCTGCGCGTTTTCTACTACCCGGAGTTCCTCCGCGAGAGCACGGCGGTCGCGGACTTTGAGACGCCTTCGCTCGCCGTCGTCGGTTCACGCGATGGCTCCGCGCCCCCGGCGGACTTGATGAAGAACCTCTTTGGCGAGAAGGCCGCCGTGGTTAACTGGCCCACCGCCGAGATGGTCAAATACGCCTGCAACGCCTTCCACGCTGCGAAGATCACCTTCGCCAACGAGGTCGGCCGCGTCGGCAAGGCCGTGGAAGTGGACGCCCGCGCTGTCATGGCGTTGCTCTGCCAGGACACGCGGCTGAACATCTCCAGCTACTACATGAAGCCGGGCAATCCCTTTGGCGGCTCCTGCCTGCCCAAGGACGTGCGCGCACTCACGAACCTCGCGCGCACCAACGGCCTGAGCCTCCCGATGCTGGAAAACCTCCTCGCCAGCAACGAACGGCACCTGTCCAGCCTCCTGCACCTCATCACCGAGACCGAGCATCGCGAAGTCGTCATCCTCGGCCTCTCGTTCAAGTCCAACACCGACGACCTGCGCGAAAGCCCGATGGTGGACGTGGCGCAGGCGCTCCTCGGTCGCGGCTACAAGCTGCGCATCTACGACCCCGCGC
This sequence comes from uncultured Verrucomicrobiota bacterium, assembly GCA_903863315.1. Lineage (GTDB taxonomy): Bacteria > Verrucomicrobiota > Verrucomicrobiia > Limisphaerales > SXTU01 > SXTU01. The sequence goes on from CAIPBN010000211.1 coordinate 9,170, forward strand.
TGAACCTCGCCGCGCTCGTCGGCGCGAACAAACGCGTCATCGACACCAAGATGCCGCACCTCGCCAGCCTCCTGCACACTGACCTTGCCACCGCCATCGGCCCGCGCGGCCTCATCGTGGCTGCGCAGAAGTGCGCCCCGCTGGC
>CAIPBN010000212.1 GCA_903863315.1 uncultured Verrucomicrobiota bacterium
ACAAGGAGCGGTTCGACGTGCCGGTGTTCCCGCTGCGGCGCGTGTCCGAGCGGGTGCACGCGGAGGGCGGGCTGATTGATTTGGAGAAGCACAACTGGCCGTGGTCCGTCGCCATCGTGCCGGTGCTCAAGCCGGACCTCTTCGAGCTGGCGAACAACCACCACTGGCGCATCGAGTTCGGCGTGCGCAACTGGGCCGTGCCCGCGCCGGCGTGGATGAAACTGCCCGGCAACGGCAGCGGCACGGACACCGAGGAAGCCTGGACGCACTACGGCTTCGAGACTTACTACGCGCTGCTCAACTGCGGCTTCCGCCTCAAGCCCACGGCGGGCACGGGGAACGGCGTGCACCCCGTGCCGCTGGGTTTCAGCCGCGTGTATGTGCATTGCGAAGGCGGCTTCAGCTACGAGAAGTGGATGAAGGGGCTGGGCGAGGGGAGGAGCTTTGTGACGACGGGGCCGATGCTGATGGCGAAGCTGAACGGACAGCACTCCGGTCAAACCTTGAAGCTAGGGGCTGGAGCGAAGCGAACGCTTACGGTGGACGTGGAAGCCGCGTATTCAGCGCCGCTCTATCCGGTTGAAGTCATCGTGAATGGCGAACGCAAAATGATAACGTGGTGGTTTAAGCGCCAACTTCACCAAGGAACCGAAAGTGTGGAAATTGAGATGGAGAATTCCGGTTGGGTCGCCGTGCGTTGCTTCCAAAAGCAGCCCGACGGACGCATCCGCTTCGCCCACACCGCGCCGTGGTGGGTGGAAATCGAGGGCAAGCCGCTTCGGCCCCGGCGCGAGCAGGCGGACTGGTTCGTCCAGCGCACCGAGGAGGAAATCGCCCGCAACACCGGCATCCTCTCCGCCGAGCAGCTCGCCGAGTTCCACGAAGCCCTCGCCGCGTGGAAGAAGATCCAAGCGACGGCGAAGTAGGTGCGATGAACGCGCGCCAGCGTCTTGGAGTGCGGCGGCCCTCCGCCGCTTTCTCAACGGTCTTGGGGGCAACGTGCCCTGACAAAGCGCCAGAGGGCTGGCGCAGTCCAAGACCTCGCGGACTTCGCTCGCTGCCCGATGGGAACCAAGTATTAATTCAGCACCGGAACCCGCAAAATTTCTTTGAACGAAAGCCGAAAACTTTGTCTAAATCGCCGGAAACCTTGACAGGCCATGCACAATACGCGCCGTCACATGACCGGGCAGCCGGAGCAGCCACATGATTAAAGTCGAAAATTTGACCAAGACGTTCGGGCCGAAGGTGGCCGTGAACGATGTTTCTTTCACTGTCGCGCGGGGCGAGGTGCTGGGCTTCCTCGGGCCGAACGGCGCGGGCAAATCCACCACCATGCGCATGGTCACGGGCTTCCTCCCGCCGACCGCCGGCCGCGTCACCATCGGCACGCACGACATGCTCGAAGACCCCGTGCCGGCCAAGCGCCTCATCGGCTACCTGCCCGAGTCCGCGCCGTGTTACAGCGACATGACGGTGCATGGCTTCCTGTCGTTTGCGGCGGAAATCCGCGGCCTGCGCGGCGACGCCATCAAGACCGCCGTGCATCGCGCGGTGGAGATGTGCTTCCTCGAAAACGTCCTGCACCAAAGCGTGGACACGCTCTCCAAGGGCTACCGCCACCGCACCTGCTTCGCGCAGTCCATCATCCACGACCCAGAAATCCTCGTGATGGACGAGCCGACCGACGGTTTGGACCCGAACCAGAAGCACGAAATCCGGCAGCTCATCAAGCGCATGGGCGAGAAGAAGGCCATCATCTTCAGCACGCACATCCTCGAAGAAGTCGAGGCCGTGTGCTCGCGGGCCATCATCATCGACCGAGGCACGGTCGTGGCCAACGGCACACCGCAGGAACTCAAGCGCAAGGCTCCGAACGCCGGCGCGATTCTCCTGCGCGTGAATGGCGTCGCGGCGGAGGCCGTGACCGGCAAGTTGCGCGCGGTGGACGGCGCGGAGCGCGTGCAGCTCGTGAAGGACGAGAACGGCACGGTGACGGCGCGGGTCTTCCCGAAGTCGTCGTCGAACGGCGAGTTCAGCAAGGCCGTCGGTGCCGCCGCGCAGGGTTGGCGGGTCGAGGAACTGCACATCGAGGAAGGCAAGCTGGACGAGTATTTCCGCAGCATCACTGCCTCGGACACGGCGAAGAAGTAGCAGCGATTTGAATCGGAGTTTTTCACCATGAGCAATTCACTGGGCAACATCACCACCATCGCGAAACGCGAGTTGAGCGCCTATTTCGCATCGCCGGTGGCTTACGTCTTCATCGTCATCTTCCTCCTGCTGACCGGGTTTTTCACCTTCATGGTCGGCGGGTTCTTCGAGCGCAACGAGGCGAATCTCGTTTCGTTCTTCCTGTGGCATCCGTGGCTCTACCTCTTCCTCGTCCCGGCGGTCGGGATGCGTGTGTGGTCGGAGGAGCGTCGGCAGGGGACGATTGAACTGCTCATGACCATGCCCATCACGCCGTGGCAGGCCATCATGGGCAAGTTCCTCGCGAGCTGGGCGTTTCTCGCGCTGGCGCTGGCGCTGACCTTCCCGGTCGTGATGACGGTGAAGTATCTCGGCAACCCGGACCTCGGCGTCGTCGCGGGCGGCTACATTGGCAGCTTCCTGCTGGCGGGTGCCTATCTGGCCATCACTTGCCTCACTTCGGCGCTCACGCGCAACCAGGTCATTGCGTTCATCATCTCGGTGGTCGTGTGCCTCTTCCTCATCCTCGCGGGCTGGCCGCCGGTGACGAACATCCTCACCAAGGCGCTGCCGGACAACCGCTGGATTGTTGAGCTGGTCTCCGCGTTCAGCGTGATGACGCACTTCGAGGACTTCCAGCGCGGCGTGGTGGACTCGCGACATCTGCTGTTCTTCCTGTCGGTGATTGGCTTCTCGCTGTTCAGCACGAGCGTCGTGCTGCGCGGGCTGCGGTCGTAACCTTTCTCTCCTGAGCACATGAAACAAAAGAAGCTCGAAACGCTGCTCTACTCCGCCGTCGGCATCGCCGCCATGGCGCTCATCCTTGTGGCTGTGAACTACATCGCGTCCACCTTCCGGGCGCGCAAGGACCTCACCGCCGACAAGCTCTACACGCTGTCCGACGGCACGAAGAAAATAGTCGGCAAGCTCGATACCAAGGTCAAAATCCGCCTTTATTATTCGCAGCGCGACAACGCGATGCCGGTCTTCCTCAAGACCTACGCCCAGCGCGTCGAAGACTTGCTCGTGGAGCTGAAGCAGCAGTCCAAGTTCATCGAAATCGAGAAGCTCGACCCGCAGCCGGACTCCGATGCTGAGGATTCCGCCAATCTCGACGGCGTCGAAGGCCAGCCGACGCAGACCGGCGAGAAAATTTACCTCGGCATATCCATCAACTGCCTCGACCAGAAGGTCGCGCTGCCGTTCCTCTCGCCCGAGCGCGAGAAGCTGCTGGAGTATGACCTGTCTCGCGCCATCGCGCGCGTCGCAAACCCGACCAAGCCCGTTGTCGGCGTCATGTCCGCGCTGCCCATCTTCGGCACGCCGATGAACCCGATGATGATGCGCATGGGCCAGCAGGGCGGTCAGCAGCCCGCGTGGTATCTCATCAGCGAGCTGAAGAACGACTTCGACGTGAAGCAGCTTGAGATGAACGTCACCGAGATTCCCGCAGACGTGAAGGTGCTGCTCGTCGTCCACCCGCGCGACATCACGGACGCGACGCAGTTCGCGATTGACCAGTTCGTGCTGCGCGGCGGCAAGCTCATCGCCTTCCTTGACCCCGTTTCCTACGTTGACCAGCAACGGCAGGGCGGCAACCCGATGATGGGCGGCGGCCCGCCGACAAGTTCCTCTTTGGACAAGCTGCTTGCCGCGTGGGGCATCGGCTTCGACAAAACCAAGTGCGTCGCCGACCTTAAATACGTCACGCGCATGGGCCGTGGCCAGCGCGTCGAGCAGCAGCCCGCCGTGCTTTCGCTTTCCGCCGAGGCGATTGACCGCAACGACATTGCCACCAGCCAGGTGGACAGCCTGATGATGGGCTTCAGCGGCGCGTTCACCGGTTCGCCGGTCGAGGGCTTGAAGAAGACCGACCTCATCAAGTCCACCACGCAGTCGCAGCTCGTCGAGGGCTTCCTCGCGCAGATGTCCGGCGAGACGATTCTCAAGGACTTCAAGCCCAGCAGCACGGAATACGCGCTGGCCATCAAGTTGAGCGGCAAGTTCAAGACCGCTTTCCCGAACGGCAAGCCCGAGGCCGCCCCGCCCGCGCCCGGCGAGGAGAAGAAGGAAGCGCCCAAGGGCGACGCGCTTAAGGAAACGAAGGAGGACAACCACGTCATCCTCGTGGCCGACGCGGACATGCTGAATGACAACTTCTGCGTGCAGGTTCAGGACTTCTTCGGCCAGCGCGTCGTGATTCCGCGCAACGGCAACGTGAACCTCGCGCAGAACTTCGTGGAGCAGATGTCCGGCGACACGGCGCTGATGAACACCCGCAGCCGTGCGATTGTGCAACGTCAGTTCACCCGGGTGCGTGACATGCAATTGCGAGCCGAGGACGCCTACCGCGCGAAAATCAAGGGCTTGGAAGACAGCCTGCAGGAGACGCAGCGCAAGCTGAACGAGCTCCAGCGCAACAAGGAAAAGGGCCAGCGCTTCGTGATGTCGCCCGAGCAGCAGAAGGAGCTGGAGAATTTCCGCAAGCAGGAGGCGAAAGTGAAGGTCGAGCTGAAGCTCCTCCGCCGCGATCTGCGCCAGGAAGTTGAGTCCATGGAGAACCGGCTCAAGTGGGCGAACATCGCCGGGATGCCCTTTCTCGTGACCATCGGCGGCATCGGTCTGGCCGTCTTCAAACGCAAACGCACGGCGGCACGCTAACCTTGTAGCGGTGTCTGTGACCGCCGACCGGCGCTCACAGAGCGCCGCTACAGCGAAACGAATTTGAAATCATGAACCGCAAGCAGTTCCTCATTCTCCTCGTGCTCGTGGCCGTCATCGGCGGCGCGGGCTTGCTCGTGAACAAGCAGCGTCAGGGTGACTGGCAGCAGTCCTCCTCCGGCGGCGGTCAGAAGCTTGCCGCCGCGCTCGATGTGAACGCCGTCGCTGCTGTCAGCATCAAGTCCAGCGCGGGCGAGTTGAGCCTTGTGAAGTCCGGCGACGCGTGGGTGGTGAAGGAGCGCGGCGATTATGCCGCGAACTTCGGCAACATCGCGGACCTCATCCGTAAGTTCGCCGACGTGAAGGCCGTGCAGACCGAGCAGGTCGGTGCATCGCAGCACGCGCGGCTGGAGTTGCAGGCCCCCGGTGACGGCGAAGGCAAGGGGACACTCGTTGAGTTGAAGGGCAAGGACGGCAAGGCGCTCAAATCCGTCGTGCTGGGTAAGAAGCTGACTAAGAAGTCCGAGGGCGGGCCGTTCGGCGGCGGAGAATTCCCCGTGGGCCGTTGGGTGCGCGACACTGCGAGCAAGGACACGGTCATCGTGACGAGTGAACAGTTCGCCGACGCCGAGCCGAAACCCGAGAACTGGCTGGAGAAAGATTTCCTCAAGATCGAGAAGCTCAAGTCCATCGCCGTCACCTATGCGACCAACGCCGCGACCGGCTGGAAGGTCACGCGCGAAACCGAAGGCGCGGAGTGGAAGCTGGCCGGCGTGAAGCCCACCGAGCAGGTGGACACCAACAAGCTTTCTGCCCTCGGCAGCCCGCTGAGTTCGCCGTCGTTCAGTGACGTGGTGGCGAACCCGCAGGCCGACAAGCTCGGCCTCGACAAGCCCGCGACGCTGGTGCTGGAGACGTTTGACGGCTTTACCTACACCGCGAAGTCCGGCACCGCGAACGGCGACAACTATCCGTTCCAAATCGCCTTGGCCGGCAATTTCCCGAAGACCCGCACGCCCGCGAAGGACGAGAAACCCGAGGACAAGGACAAGCTGGACAAGGAATTCGCCGAGGCGCAGAAGAAGCTCGCGGACAAACTCGCCGCCGACCAGAAATACGCCAAATGGACCTATCTCGTCTCCAAGTGGACGCTCGACAGCGTGCTCAAGTCTCGCGCTGACTTGATGGTGGAGAAGAAGGAAGAGCCGAAGCCAGAGGCACC
>CAIPBN010000213.1 GCA_903863315.1 uncultured Verrucomicrobiota bacterium
AGTTCACCGACCCGCTGAAGCGCTCCAAGCAGCTTCCGGTCGGCTACGAGACGGAATGGGATGCGAAGGCTGATTTCACCAAGCCGCGGGCCGAGCCGGCGAAAAGCCTGACCGCCTGGGAAAAACTCGCGCACATCCTCCTCGTTTCAAACGAGGCGGCATTTGTGGACTGAACTAACTCTCTGCATCCTGACCTGAGTGAGGATTGGCACCGTCACCTTGCTTTGCGCATTTCATTTTTGGGATGAGAAACATGCAGCAAATCACGATCCATAAGATGCCGACAATTAGGACCAGTCGAGCGGCTGTTTCAAACTGGCCCCATTGATGAAGCACTGCCCACTTATCACCCCAAGCACCTGGCGGGTCTTGAATCCACCACTTCACCAGCAGAACGGGACCGAACATCTCGTTGGCAAGCTTCAGCGCAGTGTCGTTCTCGTTGTGAAGCCAGCTACCACCCCAAAAGCCCGGCGCTATCGCCCAAAGAATTGATCGCCACAGGAGATAGGTAAGAGCGGTGAGTGTTGCAGCGGTTCGTATCCAAGGACTCTTCAGCCACTGAAATAGAATCCTGAACCATTGAACAATATCTTTGTAAGAGCCGACCCTCATACTAGGCAAGATTGCCTGCCCGCGAATCACATCCAAGCCACCGTCGATTCCTTCTCCTAAAATGATTCTGCGAGATGCTCAAACCAGCTCCCGGACCGGCTGTGCCCCGCCGTCCACGAGGTAATGTGGGCGGCCTTTGGTGTCCACGATGGTCGTGGTGTTCACGTCGATGCCGAGGTTGTGGTAGAGCGTCGCGAAAACTTCCTGGAAGGTGACGGGGCGGCTGTTCGCCTCGCCGCCCAGGCGGTCGGTGGAGCCGATAACTTGTCCGCAGTTCATTCCGCCGCCGGCCAGCAGGGCCATCGCCACGCGCGGCCAGTGGTCCCGGCCCACCTGCGCACTGATGCGCGGCGTGCGGCCGAACTCGCCCCAGACCAGCACCGTGGTGTCCTTGTCCATGCCGCGTTGGTGGAGGTCCTCGACGAGCGCGGTGATCCCTTGATCAAAGATCGGGAAGTCCTCGCGTTCGCGCGAAAAAATGTCATTGCCCGGGCCGCCGTGCCAGTCCCACTTGCTGTAATTGACGGTGACCACACGCGCGCCGGCCTCCACCAGGCGGCGTGCGGCAAGGAAGCTCTGCGGGACACGCGGCGCACCGTTGCCGTCGATGCGCGTCACCTCGTTGCCCCGGCCATACCGGGCAACGATGCGGGGGTCTTCTTTCGACAAGTCGAGCGCTTCGGCGAGCTTCGATGAGGTGAGCATGCCCATCGCTTGCTGGGTAAAGGCGTCGAGGCCCTGCATCTGCCCGCTGGCGTCCACGTCGCGGCGGAACTGATCCACGCTGGCTTGAAGGCGCGTGCGGTCCGCCAAGCGGTCGTAGGTGATGCCTTGCAAGGTGAGGTCAGCGCGGCTGGGACCCACCGGGCGGAAACCGGAATGCGCCACATTGACCATGCCTGAGCCTGGCTCGTTGTAGGGGCCGTGCGTGCATTCGTAGCACATGCTCACGAACGGTGGCGTCGTGGGATTCACCGGCCCCTGAACCTGGCTGACGATGCTGCCGAATGGTGCCCAGCCGCCAGCCGGAGCCATCTCGGTGCGGCTGTGGCCGGTGTAGCACTGGAAGGCGTCGTGATCGTTTTGCGCGCCGACGAGCGACCGGATGAGGGCAAACTTGTCCATCATCTTCGCCATCCGGGGAAACAGCTCGCAGATCTGGATGCCCGGCACGTTCGTGCTGATGGGCTTGTGCGGTCCGGCAATTTCACGCGGCGCATCCGGCTTCAGATCGAACATGTCCTGATGCGGCGGGCCCCCGACCAGATAGATCATGATCACCGACTTGTGGGAATTGCGGATGCCGGCCCGGGCTTCCAGCGACAGGAGGGTCGGCAGTGAAAGTCCGGCCGCGCCCAGCCCGCCAATCTTGATGAAGTTGCGCCGGGACACGCCATCGCAGAAGGGGCGGCCGGGGTCTTGGGGTCCTAGGATTTGAAGCATGGCGGGTGCTGGGATGTAATGGCTGCCCATTTGCGACGCTGCGCCACCGCCGGGAATTTGATCGATTTCGGCTGTGCCCGGCGGGCGATGGTCATTCAGTCCTGTTCCGGATGTTCTCAAATTTGACCGGCACGAGTTGTGCGCTATGCTGAACCAAGACAGAGAAGCACGATGAGCTACGCATATAGCAAAGCCTTTGATGGCAGCGATGGTCGGCTTGGGAGCCGTGTGAGTTGTTAGGTGTGGATGGTTCCGCAGCGGCCGTCGTGTAGAAAGACGGACATGACTGCGTCACTTCCAAACCAAGGGTCAGTGTGGGACCAGCGTAGAAAGGAACTGCTCTCATCACTCGCCCGGCCGCCGCAGGTCAGCTTCAATCGCACCGGCCGGCTTACGTCTGTTGCCTCCGCTTCCCGGCGCATTCCGGAGCGTCTCGTCGCCGAGTCCCTTTCGGAAATGCTCGCTTCTGTGACTGGGGAACGGGTCCTTCTCCTGCAACTCATGCCATCCGATGCCGGGGCGACGGCAAAAGTCTGGAGCCCGCTGCATTCACTCCCAAACAATGGCTTTGCCTTTACTGACCAGCTCCAGCACCTCGGTGGTTTCGAGCGCCTCACGCTCCGGGTGACGAATCATCTCGCCGAGCGCCCGTTTCTCTCCGCTTTCTTCGGGCACTGCGCCCGCCACTTCGACCAAGTGATTATTCTCGTGGACGCGGACGCGCCTCGCCAGGCCCTGGCCGAGGCGGCGGCCCGTTCCTCCGCCACCTACGTGCTCGCCCAGCAAACGGTGGACAGCCTCTTTGAGTTCAACCAGCTCGACCGTGAGCTGCGCGCCGCGCGGGGTGGCGTGGCCACGGACTTGAAGATCGTGCTCTGCCTCGCACACGGCGAGGTGCCGCAGCCGGCGGAGGATTTCGTCAAGCAAATCGGCCAGCCCGCGCATCTGAATCTCCGCGAATCGCCGGCCTCCGTGGATGCGCTCCACGCGCACTGCGGTGGAGTGTGGCCGGTGGCGTTCAAGTTCGACCTGCGCCGGTTCGCGCGTGAAATCGGACGTTGCCGCATCGGCCTGGCGCTCTCCAGCGGCGGAGCGAAGGGGCTCGCGCACATCGGGGTGCTGCAGGTGCTGGAGGAAAATGGCATTGAAGTGGATGTAGTCGCCGGCACCAGCATGGGGGCCTACATCGGCGCGCTGTGGGCGTTCGGGCACGACGGGCAGTTCATCGAAACCAAGGCCCGCGAACTGGAGGGCAAGTGGGGGTTGCTCAAACTGATTGACCCCGCGTTCCCGCCGCGTCGTGGGTTTATCCACGGGACTGCCATTCAGAAGCGGTTGGAGCGCAGCATCGGTGAAGCGCGGTTTGAGCAGCTCCCCCGTCCGCTCAGCGTGGTGACGACGCGCTTTGACACACTGGAGCGCACGGTCTTCAGCGTCGGCAAGGTTTCCTCCGCAGTGCTCGCGAGCTGCGCCATTCCGAGTGTCTTTGTGCCGGTGCGGCTCGACGGTGAAAACTACATCGACGGCGGAGTCTCCGATCCGCTGCCCGTGGACGTGCTGCGCGAGGCGGGCGTCGAGCGCGTCATCGCCGTGAACATCATTCCCACTTCAGCCTTCCTCCGCTGCGCCCGCGAGCACGAGCGCGAACAGGTCGAGGAGAAGCGGCGCGGCTTCAGCTTCCTCCACTTGCTCAACCAGCAGGTCAACTATTTCGCCTACGGCAACATCCTCGACGTGACCCAGCGCGCCGTCATCGGCGGGCAGATTCGGGCTGCCGAGGATGCCTGCCGTCAGGCGGACGTCGTCCTCCGTCCGCTCGCCTGCGACTCGCGCTGGCACGACTTCTCCAACCCTGGAAAATACATTTCCCTCGGCCGCCGCGTGGCCGAGGAGAATCTCGCCGACATCAAGCAACTCGTGAACCGAAAGGAGCCAATCCATGAGCACGAAAGTCCTCACCACGAACTGGCAGCGACTGCCTGAAGCCACCGTCCGCGCCCTGCAAGCGGACAAGCTCCGCCGCTGGCTGCGCGACACGGTGCTGCCGTTCTCCGCGCACTACCGCGAGCTGTTCCGCCGGCTCAAGCTCACCGCCGATGATTTCCATTCACTCGATGACCTGCGTCGTCTGCCCTTCACCAGCAAGGCCGACTTGCTCAACACGCCCGACAATCCGGCGAAGGTCCGCGACTTCCTCCTCGTCCCCGACCGCAACGTCCTTTCGCGTCGGCCTTCGTCTATCTTCCGCGCGCTGCTGCACGGGCGCAAAGCAGTGGCGGACGGTTTTGAAAACGAGTTCCGCCCCATCTTCCTCACGAGCACCACGGGCCGCAGCGCCGACCCCGTGCCGTTCCTCTACACGAACCACGACCTCGCGAATCTCCAACTCGCGGGCGGACGCGTTTTTGGAGTGTGCGGCGCGCGGCGCGAGGACAAGCTCCTGAACATGTTCCCCTACGCGCCGCACCTGGCGTTCTGGCTGACGCACTACGGCAGCACGAGCTTTGGCGTGTTCACTGCGAGCACCGGCGGCGGCAAGGTCATGGGCACCGAGGGTCAGCTTCGTTTCCTCCGCAAGATCCGTCCCGACGTGCTCATCGGGATGCCGACCTTCGTCTATCACGTCCTGCATCAAGCAGCGGAGGAAGGCGTCCGCTGCGAAAACCTCCGGCGCATCGTGCTCGGCGGCGAGAAGGTGCCCGACGGCATGAGGCTGAAGCTTCGCAATCTCGCCCTCGAACTTGGCGCGCGCGAAATTGACGTGGTCACCACCTACGGCTTCACCGAGGCGAAGATGGCCTTCGCCGAATGTCCCGTCCCCGTGGACGAGACGCCCAGCGGCTACCATCTCTATCCCGACCTCGGCGTTGTCGAAGTTGTGGACCCAGAGACCGGCGAACCCGTCCCGAACGGCCAGCCCGGCGAGATTGTCTTCACGCCGCTCGACTCGCGCGGGACGGTCGTCCTCCGCTACCGCACCGGCGACTACATTGACGGTGGCCTGACCTACGAGGCTTGCCCGCACTGCGGCCGCCAAGTGCCGCGTCTCGTTGGCAAAATCTCCCGCAGCTCCGCCTTCAAGGAAGTGCACCTCGACAAAATCAAGGGCACGCTCGTGGACTTCAACGAGTTGGAGCACGTCCTCGACGATGCCCCGAATGTCGGCGCGTGGCAGATTGAGCTGCGCAAGCTCCACGACGATCCGCTCGAAGTGGACGAGCTGGTCCTGCACGTCCAGAAGACCAACGGCGCGGACGATGACCATCTCACGCACGACCTCCGCACGCGCCTGATGACGCATTGCGAAATCACGCCAAACCGCATCGAGTTCCACAACGCCGAGAAGATGCGCGACCTGCAAGGCGTCGGCGTGCAGCTCAAGGAACAGAAGCTCGTGGACCATCGCCCGAAGAACAGCGTGCCTCTCGCAAGCAGTCCGCTTAGAAAGGAGCCCGCATGAGCACTCCTCGTCTTGTCATCGTGGAC
>CAIPBN010000214.1 GCA_903863315.1 uncultured Verrucomicrobiota bacterium
AATCGACTTAAGAATCAGGCTTCCATCGAGTGCGTTCAGGGCGTTTCGCACATCGGAAGCAGAACCGCCCATCAGCAAAACCGCGCGTTCCTCCTCTTCGGTCATCTTGACGGGGCTTGGCAAAAGTCCGCCGCGCATGAAAACCAACGCCAAGGCAGACCGACTTCCAGGGTCAATCGTGCGAACAATTTCACAGAGCAGTTCCACCGGGCGCGCCACAAACTCGTCGAGCCCTTCCTTGGAAACGGTCAACTGCCTTGTGAATAACGGATTGCCTAGCCTTCTCGCGATTTCTGGACTGAAGTTTGAGTGTGCAGCGATACCGGAGAGAAACGGTTTGAGCTGGCTCTTAAATATCCCCGGCTGGCAGCCAAGGCGGATGTGGTTGTAGAGGATTTGGTCGCGTTCTTCCTTACTGAGTTGCTCGACTTGAATCACCACTTGCGATTCTCGGAGCACGGGGAGGGCCGACTCTTTGAGGTGTTGTCGAGCCGAATGATAAATGTAGTTGCGTGAGGTGAATAGCACTCGCGCCCCACGACGAATTGCGGCCTGCAGGTGTGGAAACACCCTGTTCCACGCCGCTGCGCTCGACCAATCGAACTGAGTCGCCCCGAAGGCGTCGTCTACCCAGAAGAATTGCTTCGGCTCTTGTGGATTCGAGTGCGCCACAAAATCGTCAGCGTTGCGAACTTTGAACGTTGAGCACCCCCACTCGTCTAGCGCCCCAACGGCTAAGGCCGCAGCAATGGTCGATTTGCCGCAAGCCGGTTCGCCGAGCAGCAGGACAAATCCATGTTCCACCAAAGCCCTGGCACTGCGTTGATAGGCTTCAGTAATGACGAACTTTCCCAGGTCATCTCCGAGCGCACTTAGTATCTCTGTGGCTTGGCTGTGAGCCCGTTCGTCGAGAATCTGGCTCAAATCGCCCAAACCGTAAACGCGGGGGACCAGCATTCGCAGTCGCGATGATTCGCGAATGATGAGCGAAATGCGGTCCACGCCATACGCTGCGAACTGCTTGATGCCTTCGACCTGCTGAAAGCCCCTACGAATCTTTTCCTCTGCTGCACCTGTGAGACGGGCATTGGTGAACAGAAAGTAGTTATCTGAAAGTCCGCGTGCTAGGCGTTTTGCCTTCTTCAATTCGTCTTTGAGGTCGGCAAGTTGAAGTTGTTTATCCGCTTTTGCGGTGAACTTGCATTGGGCGGTAAAAGACCCTTCGAAAGCTTCCCCGTCTTTGGGTCTCCACATCCCATGAAACGCGCCGTCTCGTCCACCGTCGTGGGAGTCAAAAAAACTCTGCACAGTTTGCACCCACACTTCTCCCGTAATCGTGACGCAGAGGTTTTGAAATGCCTTCCAGCCCAAAGTGTGTAGTTCGTAAGCGACTTCCGCCGCTTGAGCTTTAGGCCGATTTGGTTGGGAGGTTGGCGACATCCTACGAGGGTTCTCTGGTGAAGGCCCTTCGAAGGACGGACAGGGCGGAGGCGAGTGGCACCCTGAAGTTGTGGGAACCCCACCGCTCGACTTCCGTCACTTTGCCCACTCGTGAAGTGAGCGAAGGTCTGGTTGCGTTGATCTCCAGCATCGGCATGTGGGCGAGGTTAGCGGCGGGCGCGGTGGTTGCAAAGACGGGTTTCGCGTCCGGCGATTGCAAATGCAGGCTTGTTTCAACCTCGGACAAGGTGGACTCTGACGGTCGGAAATTGCCAGCATGACACCCCAGAACATCGCGCGGACGGTCGGCATCGCCCTCCTGATTTTTTGCGCCGTCATCATGGCGTCGTCGGGCACGTATGTCGTGCATCCCGGCTATCGCGGCGTGGAGGTGACGATGGGCAAGGTGTCGCCGGCCTTCAAACCGGAGGGTTTCGGCATGAAGGCCCCGGTGGTGACGCTCATCCATCCCGTTTCCATCCGTCAGCAGACGGCGGAGGACAAGGCGGATTGTTACTCGTCGGACTTGCAGCAGATCCATGTGGAGTTGCGTGTGCTCTTCCGCATTCCGGAGGCCTCGGTGGTGAAGCTCTTCCAGGAGTATCACGGCCAGGTCTTTGACAGCCTCATCGCCCCGCGCGTCCACGAGGCGCTCAAGGAAGTGACGGCCCTCCAGAGCGCGGAGCAAATCGTGAAGACCCGCGAGCAGATCAAGACGCGTTCCCTCGAAATCGCCCGGAAGAAGGTCGGCTCGCTGCTGGTCATCGAGGACATCGTCATCCAGGACATCGCGCTCTCGAAGGAACTGGGCCACGCCATCGAGGCCAAGATGGTGCAGGAGCAGGAAGCCTCGAAGTCCAAGTTCCTCCAGCAGCGCGCGCAGATCGAGGCGGACACCGCCGTCATCCAGGCCAAGGGCGAGGCGGAGTCCATCCGCATCCGCGGCGAGGCGCTCAAGGACAACCC
>CAIPBN010000215.1 GCA_903863315.1 uncultured Verrucomicrobiota bacterium
GCAAACCGTGCCTGACGCCGCAAAGAACGACACCGTGCGCGACATGGAACTCTATCTCGGCACGATGATCCGCCAGGTGGACTCCAGCCTGCTTGACGAGTGGGAGAAGCTCCGCAACCCGGAATACCAGCGCGCCGAGATGCCCGAGGTGCGCCCGCCCGGAGCCGAGGAAGCGGCGCGGGACATCACACGCGACACGAAGGCCTTCACCATGGCCATCCGCACGCGGGTCTTCGGCTTCCTCCGCTCCTGGTGGATCGGGGATCACGAGCAGGCGCTCGAACACTTGGGCACCATGGAAGACGTTGAAGGTGCGGCTTGGACGGCGGTCCGCCTACGATCCACGATCGACGGCTACGTGGCGGCCCACCGCACGTTGCGGTTAGACCCCGAGGCGCGCAACGCACGGCACACCTACGTGGTGCCCGCCGCCGATCAGCGCTCATGGCGCGTGCAGCAGATGCTCGTGGACCCGGAAGGGCACAATGACTGGGTCGCTGAGTTCGAGGTGGATCTGACCGCGTCGCGGACCAGCGGTGAACCGGTGCTGAAGCTGCGCCGCATCGGCAGCCTGACGTGATTCCGACTAGGATTTCCGCCTACTCCTTCTTCTTGCCCTTCTTGCCTTTGGGCGCGGCGGGTGCGGCTTCGCTGGGTTTGTTGGGCTTGGGCATCGGAGCGTTTACTTCCTTCCGCCAGGCTGTGAGACGCGCGTGGAGCTCCTTCGCCTTGTCCGGCATCGCCTGCGCCAAGTTCTTCGCTTCACCGATGTCTTCGCGGAGGTTGTAGAGTTCGAGTTTCCCGTCTTCGAGGTATTCCATCAGCTTCCAGTCGCCGACTTGAATCAGGCTCACCGGCGTGGTGCGCCAGAGGCCCGGGCCGGAGCCGAGGTAGCCGGGGAAGTGCTGGTAGATGGCGTCGCGCTGGAGCTTCGCGGCCGGGTCGCGGAACAGCTTCACCAGGCTCTCGCCGTCTAGCACCTGGCGCGGCTTGGGCGCGCCGGTGAGTTCAAGGAGGGTCGGGAAAATGTCCACATGGATGGTCGGCACCTCGCACTTCGAGCCGGGCTTCACCACGCCCGGCCAGCGCACGATGAAGGGCTCGCGCGTGCCGCCTTCGTAGAGGCTGCCCTTGCCGCTGCGCAGCGGGGCGTTATCGGTGACGCCGCCGCCGTCCGCGTCAGCACCTTTGGCCTTCTTGCCCTTGCCCTCCGTGCCTGGCTCGCGGAGGAGGCCGTTGGGGCCGCTGTAGCCGCCCACGCCGCCGTTGTCGCTGGTGAAGATGAGCACGGTGTTGTCCGCGAGCTTGAGGTCGTCGAGGGCCTTCATCACGCGGCCAACGCTCTCGTCCACGCTGGCAATCATCGCGGCGTAGGTGGGGTTGCTGTGCCCGCCGACGCCGGGCTTGGGCTTGAACTTCTCGATCAGTTCGGCCTTCGCCTGATGCGGCGAGTGGACGCCAAAGTGCGGGAGGTAGAGGAAGAACGGCTTTTCCTTGTGCCGCGTGATGAAGTCCACCGCCTTGTCCGTGAGGAAGTCCGCAAGGTATTGGCCCTTCGGATAATCCACCTTCGGACTGGTGTTGAAGTTGAAATGCACGCCGGCGCTGACGATGGCCTCGTCGAAGCCGCGCTTGCCGGGATGAAAGTCCCCGCGCTCGCCAATGTGCCACTTGCCGAACATCCCCGTCGCGTAGCCGGCGGCCTTGAGCTGCTTCGCTATGATGTCGCGGTCCAGCGGCAGGTCGGTGACGTTGTCCACCGGGCGCAGCGGGCGCTTGCTCCAGTCGAAGCGGTCGATGCCGCCGACGGTGTAAACCCCGGTGCGCGCGCCATACTGGCCGCTCATCAGCGCCGCGCGCGTGGGCGTGCAGTTCTGGCAATGGTGATGGCTGTTGAGCTTCATGCCCTGCGCCGCGAGCCGGTCCAGGTTGGGCGTCTCGTAGTATTTGCTGCCGAAGCACGCGACGTCCGTGTAGCCGAGGTCGTCGGCCATGATGAAGATGATGTTGGGCGGGCGCGGCGCGGCCACGGCGACGGTGAAGCTGGCCAGGAGCAGGAGCAGGGAGGATTTCATGCGGCGCAGGAGCAGACGCAGCCGGAGGGTGCGGAGGTTTCAACTGGGTGCCTGCGAGGGGGCTGACCGCCCGCCGATTCCGGAGCGCCTGTCCACCATGTCTCCGCACACCCGTCCACTATGTCTCCGGTCTTTACACCGAGGAAGGGAGAAGGAGGAGAGGGGCACCAACCAACAGCGCCGTCACTTCGTCTGGAAGGTCGGACTGGTGACGACTTCGTGGATGAGCGAGCGGAAGCCGTAGTTCTTCGCCTTCACACGCTGCACGATGTCGCCGACCGCAGGCGCATCGGCGGGTTCGAGGCCGTGACCGGTGGCGTAGGTGAGGAGCTTGGTTGTCAGCGCCCGCGCGACTTGGTCCTTGTCGGCGAGGAGAAGTTGTTTCAGCTCATCAATGTCCTTGAACGCACGGCCGTCGGGCAACACGTCAGACGGGTCCACCTTCGGGCCGTGGAGGTAGGGCATCCGGCGGCCATCAATCATCACCGTTTTGCCGTTGCCGCTCACGCGGTAGAACTCCCGCCAGCCGCCAATCACATCGAAGCTCTCCAGCGCGAAGCCCGGCGGGTCCATCTTCACGTGGCAACTCGCGCAGGATTCGAGCTGCCGGTGCTTGGCGAGCTGCTCGCGGATGTTCTTGGTGCCGCGCGTGTCGGGTTCGAGCGTGCCGACGTTTTCGGGCGGCTTGGGCGGCGGCGTGCCGAGGATGCGGTCGAGCACCCACGCGCCGCGCAGCACAGGCGAGGTCGTCGTGCCGTTCGCCGTTACTTTGAGCACGCTGGCCATTGTGAGCACGCCGCCACGATGGCTGTCCGGCGGCAGCTTCACTTGTTGAAACTCAAACCCGCTCACACCCGGGATGCCGTAGTGCTTCGCCAGCCGGCCGTTGAGCATGGTGAAGTCCGACGCGATGAAGTTCGTGAGGCTCAGGTCGTGCCGCAGCACTTCGCCAAAGAACAGCTCCGTCTCGCGCACCATCGAGACCTTCAGCATGTCGTCGAACTCCGGGTAGTGGATGTGGCTGGGCACCGTGAAATCAATGTCCCGCAGCTCGAGCCACTGGCCGGTGAAGTTCTCGGTGAACTGCGCGGCCTTCGGGTGGTTCAGGAGCCACTCGACTTGCGCGCGCAGTGTGGCGGGCTGCGAAAGCTGCCTCTGCTCGGCGACCGCGAGCAGCTCGTCATCGGGCATTGTGCTCCAGAGGAAGTAGCTAAGGCGCGACGCGAGCGCGAAGTCGTCGAGCTTGCCGGGCTTTTCGCGGAGGAAGAGGAATTCCGGCGAGACCATAACAGCGGAAAGCGCGGCCCGCATCGCTTGCTCGAAGGTGCGTTGCTCACCCAGCTTCGCCTCGACCAGCGCGACGAACGGCTTCACGTCCGCATCCGTCACGGCGCGGCGGAAAGCGCGGCGCGCAAACGAACGCAGGATGCGGTCGGCGTCTGCGAGCGGCTCGCTGGATACCACTTCCACGCGGTCGCGGAAGTTGTAGCTGGGCGCGGGACCTAGCTTCAGATCGCCGAAGAGGCGGCGATGACTCACCGGCGGCCACGTTTCGTTCAGCGGGCCTTCCACGTCCACCCAGTCCACCACGAGGCCCGGCCCTTCCCACGCGTCTGCGCCGACCTTGTGCACTGTCTGCGAGGACGCGAGGCCGTAGGGCAAAATGGAAATCGAAGTGCGCGGCTCCATGAGGTCCGTGAACTCGATGACCTTCGCCTTGTCCGGCGGGGCGTCGAAGTAGTTCACCAAGTGCCCGCGGGCACCGCCCATTCCGCCGGAGCCGGACCACACGCGGAAGACGACCGGCTGGTTGGAACTCTGCACCGCCGAAACCGACATGGTGAAGCGGTAGCGCCCGCGTTCCTGCGGGTAAAACTTCGTCGGGCCAACCTGCTGCCACGCGGACGAAGTGAACGCCACGATGCGGCCCGTGTCGTTCGTGCGGAACACCTTCTCCGTCGTCGATCGGACTTGGTGCGACTCGGTGAGCAGGTAGCGCGTCTTGGTGGACTTGGGCTGCGGGTGGTTGGCGATGGCCTGGTTCAATGCCGTGTCCGCCGCTTCGAGATACTTATCGAGGAGGAAGGACGACGTGTGCAGCGCTTCGCCGATGTTGTCGAAACCGTCGGCGGAAGAGTCCTGCGGCAACAAATCCTTCAGCGGCGTCTGCACGTCCAGCAGGTCGCGCACCGTGTTTTCGTATTCGGTGCGGTTGAGCCGGCGCAGCACGACGCGTCCCTCGGCGCGGCGCCTCGCGGCTGCTTCGTTCAGCCGCGCGGACAACTGGCGTGTGAACGCCTGGGACTGCACCGGGTCCGGGCGTGCCTCGTTCTTCGGCGGCATTTCGCCTGACTGCACACGCGCGAGAATCTCCTGCCACCGCGCGGCCGTCGCGGACTTGGAAAAATCCGCCTCCAGCTTGTCGAGCCGCAAGTCGCCCTTCGCTTTCTCCGGTCCATGGCAGCGGAGGCAGTGCTCCATGAGGAAGGCGGCGCTTGGCGGTTCCAACGCAGGAGCGGCGAACGAAGCTGCCGCCGCGCCAAGGGTCAGCCCCAGGGCAAGAGCGAGTGTAAGCGGCACTTCGGCGTCGCTGTTGGCGAGTTGGTAGTCCGAGGTCATGTAGAGCGGCTTGTTCGTGCGCAACTCATAGTAGCGGGCGAGGCGACCGTCGGGCAGGCGCGAGCGCCTGAGCCACGCGAGCGCGCGGGGATAGGCTCCAGATACCTCGCGTCGCCGGTCACGCGGTGGACTTGCACCAGCTTCGCGAGCGCCGTGCGGCAGCGCTCGTCTTTGTAAATCGTCCAACCGTCCTCCAGCATTTGCGCGACGTAGGTGCAGAGGTCGTCGTTGAGCGTCGGCATGTCGTAGTAGTTCTTGAGGCGGTTCTCGGTGCGCCACTCGTAGTCGGGGAAACTCGCCTTCACCGGCGAGTATTGCGGCGCAGGGCCGGTCCAGACCTGCGGGAACGCGCCGTTTGGATGCTGCGCGGCGAACACCGCCTTACGCGCGAAATCGCTGGCCTCGTGAATCGCCGCGTGCTTGAAGCCGAGCGCCTGGTCCGCGTGCATGAGAAAGCGCAGCGCGCTCTGCGAGATGCCGTCGTCGAAGGTCGAGTAGTTGCGCCCGCGCGACTTGCTGTTTCGATACTGCCCGGCCTTCGCGCCACGCGGGTCGAAGTAAATCACCTGCGCCCAGCCGCCGGACTGGAGCTGCCCGAAGACGAGCGCCTCGGCGGCGGCCTGCGCGGCATCGAGGTAAAACTTGTCGCCGGTCGCCGCGTGAGCCTTCAGAAATGCCATGCCGACGGCGGGCGTGCCGGGCGGCTGGATGAAGATTTGGTCGGGCGTCGCCTTGCCCTCGCCCCAGCGCTGCGTGAAATCCAGCGAGCAGTAATACACGTAGCCGCCGTGCGCCGAAGCCTTCGCCCGGTAAAACTCGGCGGCGCGATTCATCCCGGCGATGGCCTGCTCGCGCAACGGTGGCTCGGCGGCGGTGGCCACGATGGGCAGGCAGAACGAGGCGAGCAGGAGAAAACCCAGTGGGTTCATGGGTCACTCATAGACGAACGTCACGGTCGCGGTGGTTTCGCGGTCAGCCACGGCGCGGACCCAATACGCGGTGTAGGCGGCGGGGAAGGCGTGCTCCGTCGGCTTGCCCGGCTCGACGATAAACTCGCGATACGTCACCCACATTCCCGTGCCAGTAAGGTCCGCTTCGAGGCGGATTCTCACGGACTCCTTTGCGGTGTGCGAGAGAGTCACGCGCTTGCGGTCGTAGCCGGTCATCAAGTAGGCGTCGCTGGGCTGGCCGGCTTTCACGGCGGTATCCTTCCACGGGCCGCCGGTGCCGCGCGGCTTGCCGAAGTGCCACAGGTCATCCACCGAGCCGACCCAGAGCGCGCACTTGCCGTCGTCGCTGCGGACGACGTGCTCGCCGGCCGGTGCGTCGGCCCCGACCCCGGACAGGACCAGCAGGCCGCGATAGCTCGCGTAGTCCTTGATGCGGCGGTTGTGCGTGGTGATGGGGCGGACCTTGGCGAAGCCACCCGCGTTGTCGGCCGGCAGTTCGTAGAACGTCCCGGCGGCATTGAACATGTCGCGCTCGGTGCAGACCTCCCGGCAGATGCGTTCGTCGCCGAGCGGGCCGGGGCGCTCGAAGGACGCGTCGCCCTTCGGCAAGCGCCAGCGGCCCTTGTTGTCCACGTAGAGGACTGAGGCGGGGTCGACGGTCAGCACGTTCTGCGGAATGGCGACGTTCTTCTTCATCCACGCGATGCCGGGCGCGTCGTTGGTTTTGCGCAGCTTCAGCTCGCTGTCGAGGTCGTAGCAGCCGAGTTCGCCGGAGGCATCGCTGGCGACGAAGCGCAGGTTTTTGAAGTCCGCGCCACGCACGTAGAGCAGGCCGCCGTTGGCTCCAGCTTCACCGGGTTTGGCCAGGCTCGCGAACATCGGAGCCGCACTGACGGGCCGATCGTCCGCGCTGCGGTAGTGGAAGAACGCGGTGGCCTTCGCGCAGTCGCGGCTGGTTTTCACCCGCACCCAGACGCCCTTTTCCTGCGCGGTAAACTCGGTCCACACGTAGCCGCTGGCGGGGACTTCCACGTCACGGAGTTTGGTCCACTGGCCGTCGCCCTTGGTGTTCACTTCGAGGGTGAAGGTTACTGCTTGTGAGGCATTGTGCGTGAGGTGCAGCGTGCGATGCGCGTAGCCGGAGAACATATAGGCATCGCTCGGCTCACCGGCCTTCACTGGTTCATCGAACCACACTGCGCCGCGACCGATGGCCGGGCCAAGCTGGTCGAGCCGCGCGGGCTCGGTGAACCACAGGTTCGACTGCGAGCGGCCGGGGCCGACGATTTCGCCCTTGGCCTTCCGCTTGTTGAGGAACTCGCTCTTCGCTGTGTCATCACAGCCGAAGACGAGCTGGTCATTCCAGCGGCAGAAGTCGCCGATGACCTTCAAGTAGTTCGAGCGCGGCGCGAGGCCGGCGGAATTTTCCGTGCTGAAGGTCTTGGGGAACTTCCAGAACGTGCCGTGCATGGTCATGAGGAACTCGCCGCCGCCGATCTCGCGGATGCGCGGCCACTCGGTGTTCCAGCCGTGCGCGCCGTCGTAGCTGTGCGAGCCTTTGGGCAGGCGGAAGCTGTGCCACTTGCCGGCGTTTAGCACTTGCAGGATGAGCGAGCGATGGTCCCAGCCGATGGACCACACGGGGTCGCGGTCGGGCTGTTCGTTCCCGTAAATGCCGCCGGGACCGGTGACCTCGGTGAACTGATTGCGGCGCACGACGGTCCACGCGTCGGCGCGGCCGTCCCAAGAGGCGAGCACGCCGGAGGGCGTCTCCGGGCGGGTGCGCGCCGCGGTGCCGTGCTCGCCGTTGTTGGCGTAC
>CAIPBN010000216.1 GCA_903863315.1 uncultured Verrucomicrobiota bacterium
AGCGCTGGGGCCGCCACTGGTTGGATGTCGCGCGGTATGGCGAGTCCAACGGCAACGATGGTCTGAGCCGCAACGCCAGCTTCCCGCACGCGTGGCGGTATCGGGATTATGTGATTCGGGCTTTCAACGAGGACACGCCCTACGACCGCTTTGTCACGGAACAGATCGCCGGCGATTTGTTGTCCGCCGAAACGCCTGTGCAGCGCGACCGGCTTCTGGTCGCCACCGGTTTTCTCGCCATCGGCTCCAAGCCCGCGAAGGCGATGAATGACAACTTCGACATGGACGTGGTCGCGGATCAGATTGCCGCCGTCGGCAACGGCATCATGGGCCTGAGTGTCGGCTGCGCCCGCTGCCACGACCACAAGCACGACCCCATCCCCACGCGCGATTACTACGCGCTGGCCGGCATTTTCAAGAGCAGCGAGACGCTCTGGGGCGCGGGCGCGTATGAGAAGCTCACTGCCCCCGAAACCCCGCTGCACGAATTGAAGGCCGCACCGAAGGTCGATCCGGCCAGCGACAAACTCACGCCGGCCCGCGCCAGCAAGAAGGCACCCGCCAAGCCCACCTTCGCCTACGCTCCCGGCACGCCGCTCGCGATGGGCGTGCGCGAAGCCAAGACCGTCGCGGACTGCAAGCTGAACATCGACGGCGAGTCGAAGAAGCTCGGGGCCGCCATCCCCCGCGGCTTCCTGTCCGCCTGCGCCTCCACCACCAACGCGCCCATCGCGATTGAGCCGCAGCAGAGCGGCCGGCTCCAGCTCGCTGAGTGGCTCACGCGCGGCGACCATCCGCAAACCGCCCGCGTGATGGTGAACCGCATTTGGCTGCATCTTTTCGGCCACGGGCTGGTGCGCACGCCGGATGACTTCGGCGTGTATGGCGACCGGCCTTCACACCCCGAACTGCTCGACCATCTGGCCACGCGCTTCGTGGCCGATGGCTGGTCCATCAAGCGCTTCATCCGCGCGCTGGTGCTGTCCCGCACCTACCAGCTCGACAGCGAGTGCGATGCCAGCATCCGCTCCGCCGACCCGGACAACGCCCTGCTCGCCCGCCACACGCGCCGTCGCCTGGACGCTGAGTCGCTGCGCGACACGATGCTCGTGGCCAGCGGCACGTTGGACGCGCGGCCGGGGCAGGGTTCCCTCATTCAACACCACGACGTGCTCATCAACCAGATGGGCAATCTCCACCGGCCTAGCAATCATCGCAGCGTGTATCTCCTGCATCTCCGCAACTCGATGCCGACGGAGCTGACGGCCTTCAACCTGCCGGACGGCACCGCCGTCACCGGCCAGCGCGACGTGACCACGCTGCCGACGCAGACGTTGTATCTGTTGAACAGCGAGTTCCTCGTTGCGCAGTCCAAGGCCTTCGCCGCCAGCCTGCTCAAATCCTCCGACCCTGAGCCGTCCCGCATCCGCAGCGCGTTTGTGCGCACCTTTGCCCGTGAACCGAGCAAGACTGAAGTCCAGCAGTCCACCGCCTTCCTGCGCAGTGCCGAATCCGGCCTGATGCAAAGCCAAACTGACAGCGAGACGCGTCAGCACACTGTTTGGGCCGCTTTCTGTCAGGCCTTGCTCGCCAGCAACGAGCTCCGCTACCTCGACTGATTTTCCCGCATGAACACACCCGCCCTCTCCCGCCGCGAACTGCTTCGCCTGACCTCGTGCGGCTTTGGCTATCTCGCCATGGCCGGCCTCGCCAACGCCGCCGGGGCCGACCTGACGCCCCGGCCGCCGAAGCTCACCGCGCGGGCCAAGCGCGTCATCTTCCTCTGCATGAGCGGTGGCCCGGCCCAGCTCGACACGTTCGAATACAAGCCGCAGGTCGGGAACAAGCCGCACCCCGGCTCCGTCACTCCGTTCCAGCAGCGCGGCCAGAGCGGCGCGTGGGTGTCCGAGCTGATGCCGCACACCGCCCGTCACGCGGACAAGCTCTGCGTGCTCAACGCGATGCACGCCGACACCGGCAACCACGCGCAGTCGTTCCTCCAGCTTCACACAGGCGACCGCTTGCGTCCGTGTCCAAGCCTCGGCTCATGGGTCACTTACGGTTTGGGCAGCGAGAACCAGAACCTGCCCGGCTTCATCAGCCTGAACACCTCGAAGCCCTCCGTCTATGCGAGCGCCTGCCTGCCGCCGATCTACGAGGGCACGCCCATCGGCGTGAACGGCGAGGACATGTCCAAGGCGACCATCAGCAACATCAGCGGCGAACATCTGCCCCTCGCGGTGAAGCGTCAGCAGCTCGACCTGATTCAATCACTGAATCGCAACCATCTCACCGCGCGCCGCGACGATGCGCGGCTGGAGGGTGTCATCCAGACCATGGAGCTCGGCTATCGCATGCAGGCCGCCGCGCCCGGTTTGCTCGACTTGAGCAATGAGTCGCAGGCCACGCTGG
>CAIPBN010000217.1 GCA_903863315.1 uncultured Verrucomicrobiota bacterium
CACGAGCATCGAGTCCTTCGCCGTGTAGGCCTCGATGGTCAGGCGGCCCAGGCCGGGCCAAGCCATGATGTTCTCGACGATGAACGCGCCGGAGAGCAGCCCCGCCAGCGAGTAGCCGACGATGGTGAGCACCGGGTTGATGGCGTTGCGGAGCGCGTGCTTGTAGATGACCCAGCCCTCGCCCAGTCCCTTCGCCCGCGCGGCGGTGACGTAGTCGGCGCGGAGGGTGTCGAGGAGGTTCGAGCGCATCTGGCGCATGATGCCGGCGAGCGAGCTGGCCGCCAGCACCAGCACCGGCAGCACGAGATGATGCGCGCGGTTCCAGAAGCGCTCGGCCGGTGACATCAGGTCGTAGAGCGAGCCTTGCGCGCCGCCGATGGGGAACCAGCCGGTCGCCGCCGCGAACATCAGCGCCAGCAGCGCGAGCAGGATTTCCGGAATGGACAACCCGACGAACGCGATGAGCGAACAGGCGCGGTCCACCAGCGAATCTTTGTTCACCGCCGCCCAAATCCCCAGCGGCACAGCGATGCACCACGCAACCAGCGTGGCGAACAACGACAGCAGAAACGTGTTCCACAGCCGCGCCATGATGAGTTCCGTGGCGGAGATTTTGTATTGGATGGAGTAGCCGAAGTCGCCGGTGGCGACGTTCTTGAGCCAGTGGGCGTATTGCACATACCACGGCTTGTCCAAGTGGAACTTGGCGAGAAGCTTCTCGACGGTCTCGGGGGAGATTTGCGGGTTTTGCTTGAGGCTTTGCAGGTAGCCACCAGGGGTGAGCGACATGAGCAGAAACGTCAGCAGCGAGACCCCGAGCAGAATCGGAATCATGTGCAGCAGGCGTTTCAGGATGAACGTGCCCATGTGTCAGTGAAGCCTATTGACGTCGCGTGCCGGCTCCAAGCTTCATCGGTGCTACAGGAAGGAAGGGATTCCCTTTTTTCCCCGGTTGTGACAGGAACACGGCAGCTCGTTTGCGTCCTGCTGTGATACACCCAGCACCGTCGGCTTCACATGCTGGTGATTGCGACTGTGACCCGGAGCAACTTACTGAAATGAAAAACAACATTACTGTGGTTTGTGGTGGTGGCGGCTTCATCGGCGGCCATCTCGTGGCAGATTTGCGGCGGCAGGGCATCGGCCCCATCCGCAGCGTGGACGTGAAGCCGTTCGAGGGCTGGTATCAAAAGTTCGATGGGGTGGAGAATCTAGTGCTGGACCTGCAGGACCGGGTAGCCTGCGAGAAGGCGATGCAGGGAGCGTCGGTGGTTTACAATCTCGCCGCCGACATGGGCGGTATGGGCTTCATCGAGAACAACAAGGCGCTCTGCATGCTAAGCGTGCTCATCAACACCCACCTGCTCATGGCGGCCAAATCCGCAGGGGTGGACCGCTTCTTCTATGCGTCGTCCGCCTGTGTTTACAACGGATCGAAGCAGAAGGATCCTTCCATCACGGGCCTCAAGGAGGAGGATGCGTATCCCGCAATGCCCGAGGACGGTTATGGCTGGGAAAAGCTTTTCAGCGAGCGCATGTGCCGGCATTTCCGCGAGGATTACGGCATCGCAACGCGTGTCGCCCGTTACCACAATGTCTATGGTCCAGAAGGCACTTGGGACGGCGGACGCGAAAAGGCCCCCGCCGCCGTCTGCCGCAAGGTCATCGCCGCCAAGCTCTCCGGAAAGCATGAGATCGAGATCTGGGGCGACGGCAACCAGACGCGGTCGTTCATGTATATCGACGACTGCCTCAAGGGCACGCAGATGCTCACGCACAGCGATTTCATCGAGCCGCTCAACATTGGCAGCTCGGAGAAAGTGACCATCAACCAGCTCGTGGACATCGCCGAGTCCATCGCCGGCATCAAGCTCATGCGCAATTACAAGCTGGATGCGCCGAAAGGCGTGAACGGGCGCAACTCGGACAACACGCTTATCCAGAAGGCCTTTGGCTGGGAGCCGTCCATTCCGCTGCGCACCGGTTTGGAAAAGACCTACGCGTGGATTCACGAACAGATGGTCACCCGGGCGAGGTCGAAGTAAGGCAGCGCGAAGCGCGCAAAGCTTTTCACCGATGTGCCGGTCCGATACGGTCCGGCACTTTCGTTTTCGCTCCATGCGAATTCTGCTGCTCAACCAAACCTTTCACCCGGACGTGGTGGCCACCGCCCAGGTGTTGTCTGATTTTGCCGTCGGAATGGTCGAACGCGGGCACCACGTCACCGCGATTGCCAGCCGCCGCGCCTATGACAAACCTGAACGCCGATTTCCGGCCCGCGAGACATGGCGAGGCGTGGACATTCAACGGCTGCCAACCTCCGGTTTTGGCAAGGGGGCGAAGTGGCGACGGGCACTCGACTTCGCCTGCTTCAACTCGGTGATACTTTTCCATCTGCTGACCTCGCCCCGTTATGACGCCGTTGTCGCGCTGACCTCTCCACCACTGGTGTCTTATCTAGCCGCATGGTTTTGCCGGCTACGCGGCGCAAAATTGTTCTATTGGGTGATGGATATGAATCCGGACGAGGCGGTGGCTGCCGGGTGGCTGAGAGAGGGAAGCCTGCCAACTCGCGCGCTGGAAGCGATGTCCCGCTTCAGCCTCCAGCAATCGCACCGCATCATCGCGCTGGATCGCTACATGCGGGACAAGATCGTGGCCAAGGGGGTTCCCGCCGAACGCGTGGCCGTCATCCCGCCCTGGGCCCATGATGAAGCCGTGCATTTCGACGCGGCAGGACGGGCCAAATTCCGCGCCGCGCACGGGCTGGAGGGCAAGTTTGTCATCATGTATTCGGGCAACCACAGTCCGGTGCATCCGCTCACGACACTGATGGAGGCAGCACGCCAGCTCGCCGCTGATCCCCGCTACGTCTTTTGCTTCGTGGGCGGGGGCAGCGAACATCCGAAGGTCAGAAATTTCGCCCAAGAAAACGGTTTGAAGAACATCCTGTGCCTGCCCTACCAGCCGCTGGCCGAACTCGCCGGCTCGCTTTCAGCAGCCGACCTGCACGTCGTAGTGATGGGCAATCCCTTCGTCGGGATGATCCACCCGTGCAAGATTTACAACATCCTTACCGTCGGCGCGCCCGTGCTCTATGTCGGCCCGGAGCCCAGCCATCTGGCGGACATTCTCGCCAGCATGGGCGGTTCACCGCACACCGGGCGAGTCGCTCACGGTGACACAGAGGCTGCCGTTGCCCACATCCACCGCATGGCTGCGCTGGGCACACGGGGCGAGCCCGGGTTGTTCGCACGGACCGCAGCTCAGTTCTCCGTCCACACGCTGCGCCCCCGGCAAATCGAGCTGGTGGAGAGCAGTCTGGGCAAGATCTAGATAAAGCCGGCCCCGGCCCCTTGTCCGTTTCAAGCCAAACGGCTTCCCCGCCAACCTTCCGCCGCGAAAAAAGAGACCCGCCCCACGTCGAAACGCGGAGCGGGCCAAACTTATTGAGGACAGACACCGAGTCCGTCCAGCGAAGGCTTACTTGTCCTTCTTCTTGGCAGGAGCGCCGCCAGCAGGCAGGCCGGCGTCCTTCATCTTCTTCTTGTCGTCGTCGCTGATCTTGGCGCTCTCTTCCTTGTCGAGCTTGCCATCCTTGTTCAGGTCATACTTGTCGGTAATTTCCTTGAGGACCTTCTTCTGGTCATCGGTCAAGGGCTTCTTTTCCTTCTTCTCCGCGGCGCTGACGGTGAGGGCCGTGGCGGTCAAGAGACCGAGGGCGATAATGGTGAATTTCTTCATAGTGTAACTGCGTTGTTTATTTGTTGATGCCGGCTAGGCCGACGATAACGCAGACGAAGGGCGGGAGGGACAGGTTACAGCGGAAGATGCAGCCCGCCCGCCCGGGCTGCCCACCAAAAGCAAACAGCCGCCGGAACCAATCCGGCGGCTGTTGGGAGAATGAAATAAATGACCAGTCAAGGCTCGGCCAGAATCTTGGCGCGCTCTTGGTGATACTGACGGGGCGTCAGCTTGTCCGTGAGGTAGAGCTGGAGCAGCTCCTTCAGGCGTTGCTCCTTCG
>CAIPBN010000218.1 GCA_903863315.1 uncultured Verrucomicrobiota bacterium
AAAATCCAGTTGGCGAAGAAGAACGTCCGCTGACCCTTCATCACGTCGGCGAGCTGCTCGCGCTCCTTCTCGCTCAACTGCGTTACGTCGTCCGTGCCGTCAATGCCGTGGTAGGTCTGGTGGATGTGGAGCGTGTCGGCCTTCGCGTCGTGCTCGTAAGTCACCGTCTGCCGCTCGAACTCGATGCAGCCGGTGAGCGCAACGGCGAACGCGAGGAAGGGGAGAAGTCTTTTCAGCATAGCTTTGTTTTATGCGGTCGCGGCCCATCTGCCAAGCGCGGCAACTCCGGCGCAAAACTTTCCGCGTGCGTGCCTGACGCCAGCCGCTACCTTCGCCGTCAACTCACGCACGCAATGAACGCTCTCCTCCCCGCCGCCCGCTCGTGCCGGCGATTTGCAATCGCCGTCCGCAGCTTCCGTTTGCTCGAAACGGCTGCTTGCTGGCAACCCGCAACACAGCGGTTGCAAACCGCCGGCACGGCGTTGGTGCTCGCCTGCCTCCTCGGCACCGCCCGCGCCGCCGACACTTCGGCGATGACCACCGCCAAGCCGCTCACGCCGCAGCAAGCCCTCGCCTCACTGCAAGTCGAGGCCGGCCTGCGTGTAGAACTCGCCGCTGCCGAGCCGCTCACCGCCTCGCCGTGCGCCGTCGCGTGGGATGAGCGCGGGCGCATGTTCGTCGCCGAGAATCGCGGCTACCCCGTCGGCCCCGGCACGAACCAGCCGCCCGCCGGCATCATCGCCCTGCTGGAGGACACCGACGGCGACGGGCGCATGGACAAGCGCACCGAGTTCGCCACCGGCCTCACCTTCCCGAACGGCCTCATGTGCTGGCGCGGCGGTCTCATCGTCACCTGCGCGCCGGACATCTTTTACCTCAAGGACACCGACGGCGACGGCAAGGCCGACGTGAAGCGCGTCCTCCTCACCAGCTTCGGCACCACCAGCACCACGCAACTCCGCGTGAGCCATCCCACGCTCGGCCTCGACGGCTACGTCCACGTCACCAGCGGCCTCGTCGCCAGCAAGGTCACCTGCCCCGAGCATCCCGAGCGCGGCACCATTGACCTCCCGCGCGGTGATGCGCGCTTCCACCCGGACACGTTGGAAATCGAGCCGTGGCCGGGCGTCGGGCAGTTCGGCCTCGCCTTCGATGACTTCGGCCGCAAGTTCATCTGCTCGAACCGCGCCCCGCTCCAGCACGTCGTCCTCCACCCGCGCTACCTCAAGCGCAACCCGCACCTCGCTTTCTCCGACACCGTGCAGGACGTCGCCCCGCCCGGCGACGCCGCGAAGGTCTGGCCCCTGAGCGCGGACCACACCACCGCCGCGTTCATCCCCAGCCTGATGAGCACGCCGCACGCGGGCACCTTCACCAGCGCGTGCGGCATCAGCCTGTGGCGCGGCGGCGCGCTGCCGGCGGACTTCGCAAACAGCGCCTTCATCTGCGAACCCGCGCAAAACCTCGTCCAGCGCCAGGTGCTCGCGCCCGACGGCCCCACCTTCAAGTCCGCGCCCGCCACGCCCGGCCGCGAATTTCTCGCCAGCGCCGACACCTGGTTCCGCCCCGTCTTCAGCGCCACCGGCCCGGACGGCGCGCTCTACATCTGCGACATGTATCGCAAGGTGATTGACCACCCGCAGTATCTCCCCGAGCACATCCGCGGGAGCCTGGACTACGAGGCGGGGAAGACGATGGGTAGAATTTACCGCGTCACCGCGACGAGCTCCAAAACCCAAGCTCCAAGCTCCAAGCTAAATCTCGCCGCTGCGAGCACGAAGGAACTCATCGAAGCTCTCGGCAATCAAACAGGCTGGGTGCGTCAATCAGCTTTCCGGCTCCTCCTCGAACGCAGCGATACAAACTGCCTTCCTCAGCTACGTGGGTTGTGTATGCCCAAATACCAGATGGTTTTGGACGATGTGGGTGCTGTCAGTTGGAAGCATCTTGCCAGCCCGATGCCAGTGCGCGATGTCGCTGCTCTGCACTTGACCCAGCTTATCGGAGGCAAAGCAACGGCCAAGGATGCTGAATTGCTCGCTGCTGGAATCCAGAGCCTGTTCCGTGCAAACCGAAAGCCACCTATCGAGCTTGCCACTGTCGCCGCAGAGATTGTCGGCGGTGTGGCACCTCACCTCTTCACTAGGCTGAGTGCCCCCATTGAGCTATTCGAGTCGGAGGCAGACCACTTCCTGCGGCTGGCGGTAATGTTAGCTATGGGAGAGACTTGGGATGGGGAGAAAATTTGGAGTATTGCGATGCTTTCCTCAGCAAGAGCGGGTGACAGGTGGATTCGCGCCGCCGCACTCAGTGGCAAGGACCTGAAACCAGATTGGTTTCTAGTCAATGCGCTTCAGCCGCCGAATTTTACATTTTCGGGAACCGCCGCATCGAGAGAGAGCCTATTTTTCGAGTTAGGCCAGATGCTGGTGCCCACAATTCCCCAGGACCGCCTAGTGGTTGCCTTGGAGAGCGTCCTGACTGTTAGCCCGGGCAGTCGGACTAAACCGGTGGAGAGAATTGCCTTCGCCACCGGCCTCGGCAACGGCGCGCGTGCCAAGGTCCTTGGCAAGGATGGCCGTTCCGCCCTCGTCACGCTCGCGTCGGCGAACCCCGACACCGCGCGCCGCCTCGGCGAGTTGTTCGCCGCCGCCAGCAAGACTGTCGCGACCACCGCCGCCCCCACGCCCGAGCGGCTCGCCGCCATTGACCTCCTCGCCCACAGCGACGCCGCCACCGCCGGCGCGGCCCTCCA
>CAIPBN010000219.1 GCA_903863315.1 uncultured Verrucomicrobiota bacterium
GCATGTGCAGGCATTGATCTGCCTCAGGCTGTATCTGCCGGAATGACCATGATCGGCCCGAGATTCGGCGGAGCGGTCACCAATGCCGGGAGAAGCCTCCGCAGCTTTGGGTGTAGCATATGCTGCGGACTCCGCAGTAGGTTGAACCGCAGATTGCCCGGATAACACGGATGAACCTGGCAAGAGCACTTGCCCGCTAAACACGCTAAAGGACGCGAAAATCAAACGGGCTCATTGTCCTGCGAAACGATGAGCGCAACCTCGCAGCCGGCAATTTCTGCTTTCGAATGTTTCGCGTGTTTGGCGGGCAAAAAAAGAGGAAGCCCTCGCGGACTTCCTCTCTTGAAAGCTGGCGGACAATTGATCAGCCCACCGTGCTCCAGCCGTGCTGTTCGCGGACCTTGAGCATCGCGCCGAGAATCTTGTTCCAGGTGTCCTGCTGCATCAGCACTTCGTTCGGGAACATGCAGCCGTCCCAGCAGATGTGCGCGCAGGCCTTGGTGAGCGCGCCCTTTTCATCGCGCAGCCAGAAGCCGGCGTGGTGCGGGATGTTGAGCTTGCCGTTCGGGTCGTCCACGCGGCAGTGCTTGCCGGTCTTGTCATGGCCGCCGGAGCCTTTGACCGTGGCGTCGTTCTGGGCGATGTGGAAGTCAATCGTCCACGGGCGCAGCGCGGCGGTGAGGGTCTTGAGGGCGGCATCGAGCTTCTTCTTGTCCTTCCAGTCGTAGCCCTTGGGCAGGATGGCGTGCTTCTCGGCGTTGTAGCCCATGGTGTAGAGGAGCGTGTGGGCCATGTCCGCTTGGAAGCCGACGATGCCGGGGCGGTCGGTTTCTTCGAGCAGGTTGACCATGTTCTTCCACGAGTGCATGCCGCCCCAGCAGATTTCGCCCTCGGCGGCGAGGCGTTCGCCGTAGGAAGCGGCGACGTCCGCGCCTTCGCGGAAGGTCTGGGCGATGAGCTTGGTGTTGCCCTTGGGGTCCTTGTCCCAGTCGGCCACGCCGGCGGCGGAGTCGATGCGCACGACGCCGTAGGGGCGGACGCCGAGCTGGCGCAGCTTCTGGCCGATGCGGCAGGCCTTCTTCACGGCGGTGACCCAGCCGGCGCGCTTGGACTCGTCGCCCATCGCGTTGCCATCGAACCACACGGGCGCGACCACGGAGCCGACGACGAAGCCCTTGCTGGCGATTTTCTCGGCGAGCGCCTTGATGCCGTCGTCGCTGATGTCGATGTTGGTGTGCGGGTCGTAGAGGAAGAGGTCCACGCCATCAAACTTCTGGCCGTTCACCTCGGCCTTGGCGGTGAGGTCGAGCATGGTGTCGAGGTCGATGAAGGGCTCGGCACCGGGGCTGCCCTTGCCGACGAGGCCGGGCCACATGGCGTTGTGAAGCTTGGGGAAGAGATTGGCTGGCTTGCTCATAGTTGTGCGTGTTTGGAAATGCGGCGGGAGGCTGACAAAGCACGGGGGCGCGTTCAATTCCAAAGTTCGCCGCCACTCCGCCCACGGCAGAAATCGCGGCCGGGCTTGGCAGCCGCGGACATTGAGCCTACGCTTGCCGTGTCATCCAACCAGTGCCACGGCCATCATGGGCAAGCGGGGCCGGGGCCCAACGAGTCACAAAATTATGAGTCTCCGCGATGCATACCGGGAAAAGATTGAAGCGCAGCTTCAAGCCGAGCGGGCGAGTCTGGACCTCTTGAAGGCCAAGGCCAGGCTGCTGGCCGCCGATGGCAAGATCCTCGCGTATGAGGAGTTGGCGGATGCCGAGCACAAGTTCGAGTCCACCAAGGCCCGGCTCAAGGAACTGGGCACCGCCAGCGAAGGGGCGTTTGAAGAGCTGAAATTGGGCGTGGAAGGTGCCTGGACCAGCTTGTCCCAGGCCGCGCAGAATGCGGCGGACAAGTTCAAGTCGCCGTAGCCGCCCCTATGTTCTTCGAGCGTTTTCGCAGACTGGGTGCCGCCTACCAGCAGGCGCAACGGGTGCGCGACATTGCCGGGGTGCTGCTCAAATACGGCTACGAGGATCTCGCCCGTCACCTGCATCTCCCCAGTGCCGAGCGCATTCCGGTCCGGCGGCTGCGTGAGCTGCAGGAACGAGTGCATCTGATTCCCCCGCCGGAGCGGTTGCGGCGGGCCTGCGAGGAACTGGGGCCGACGTTCGTGAAGCTGGGCCAACTGGCCGCCGCGCGCACCCGCATCCTGCCCGTTGAGTTCACGGACGAGTTGGCCAAGCTGCAAGATCAAGTGGCACCGGTGCCGTTTGCGGCGATTCGCGAGGTGATCGAAGCCGAGTGGCAGCAGCCATTGGACAAAGTGCTGGCGAGTCTGGACGAGACTCCCATCGGCTCCGCCTCCATTGCGCAGGTGCATCGCGCCACGCTGGTCACAGGTGAACTCGTGGTGGTGAAGGTTCAGCGGCCGGGCATCCAGAAGACGGTGGCCGAGGATCTGGCGATCCTGCGGCGGCTGGCCCGGCTGGCCGAGACACACCTGCCGGAGTGGCGGGCGCATCGGCCCAAGGCGCTGGTGGAGGAGCTGGCCCGAAGCCTGGAGCAGGAGCTGGATTTCGCCCGCGAGGGGGCGCATCTGGATCGGTTTGGGTGGCAGTTCCGCGATGAGCCGAGCATCTATATTCCGACGGTGCATCACAAGTTCACCACGCCGCGCGTGTTGGTGATGGAGCATGTGGACGGGATCAAGGCCTCGCGCATCGAGACATTGGTGGCGGCGGGTTTCGACCCGCGCGAACTGGCCCGGCGCATCACGGACCTGGTGATGAAGCAAATCTTCACCCACGGTTTCTTCCACGCGGATCCGCATCCCGGGAACATCCAGATCATGGCCGACCAGCGGGTGTGCTTTCTGGACTTTGGCATGATGGGCTATCTGGATGTCCGCACGCGCGAGGCGTTTGTGGACCTGGTGTGGGGCATCGCGCGGCGGCGGGAGGCCAGCGTGGCCGCGGCCCTGCTCAAGCTGGCCAATCCCGAGGTGGAGCCGGTGCGTTCGGTGTTTGAGACCGATGTGGCGGAGTTCATGCACCAGCATTTTTACCGCGTCGCGGGCGAGGTTCATTTCGCGCACCTGGTCACGCACCTTGTGCAACTGGCGACCCGGCATCAACTGCATCTGCCGCCCGACCTCGTGGTCATGCTCAAGGCCCTGAGCCTCACGGAGGAGCTGGTCCGGCGGCTCAACCCGGAGCACGACCTGATCGCGCAGGCCGCGCCGTTCATGAAGCAGTCTCGGCTGGACCGACTGCGGCCGCGGCGGGTGCTGACGAACTTGCTGGAGTTCGGGCAGGAATTGACCGAAACCGCGCGGGAGCTGCCCGGCGAGCTGCGCCGGGTGCTGGCGCAAATCAAGTCCGGCAACGCGCGGGTGAACTTCCACCACGAAGGACTGGAGCCGGCCTCCAACGCCATGGAGCGTTCGGCCAACCGGCTGTCGTTTGCGCTGGTGGTGGGCGCGTTGATCATCGGTTCCTCGCTCATTATCCACGCGCAGGTGCCGCCGCTCTGGGCCGGGGTTTCCGCGTTGGGGCTGCTGGGCTACGTGCTCGCGGGCGGCATGGGCATCCTGCTGCTGCTGGCAATTCTCCGGCATGGCAAGATGTGACTGGGGGCGGCTGAGGCTTGCGAGCGGGGGAGGGGAGTGGCCTACTTGAAGCCATGAATGTCACGACCGGCGCGCCTTTTTCCTATGGGCAGCTTATTGGTCAGGCCGCCGGGATGGCCATCGCCGGGATGCTGCTCGCAGCCCTGCTGGCGGGGGTGATCCATGCGCTGCTGCATGGGCTCGGTGCGTGGCAGACACGGGCGGGAGCGGCGCGGGAGTTTAACTGGTGGCCTGCCTTGCTTGGGCTCGGACTGGCGGCGGTGGCGGGCGGCTGGGCGGGGTTGCAGGTGGGGGCAGGGCAGGCGGTCGTGCCGGTGGCGAAGGAGCTTGGCCCCCAGATGTTGAAGGACGGATTCGAGCAGGGCCTGCGCCGGGCGGGGATCACCAATTTGGCGGCCTTGGACGTGGGGCGGATGCAGGAGTTGCTGGCCAAGGCGGAGCGAGTGGCGTTGCCCCCGCTGGATTTCCCGGGTGCAGACCAAGTGCGTCCCCAAATCGAGGCGATCCGGGTGAAGCTGTTGGCGGAGGCCGGGGCGTTTCTCAACGCGCGGGAAAAGCAGGGCAAGCTTGCCCTGCCGGAGCTCCTTGGCGCACTCTGGCCGAAGGTGTTCGACGAACTGGTCGCGGGCGAACGCAAGTTCCGGCGCGCGGCCATTGCATCCGGGGTGATATGGGTGGTGGGCATCCAGATGGTGCTTGCGCTGGTGTGTCTGGTGATGCGCCAGACCCGAAATTCCTCATCCGCGCTGCCGCCGACCCTGCCTCAATCCAGTCATGGCCACCAAAGCTAAATCCAAGTCCAAGCGCGTTTCCTCGGTCCAGCCGCGTTCCGTCGTCACCGGTGCCGCAGGCTTCCTCGGCTCCCATCTCACTGACTATCTGCTGGCCAAGGGTCACCGGGTGGTGGGCATCGACAATCTGGTGACGGGCTCGGTCGCCAACATCGAGCACCTGGCGGGCAACCAGGATTTCCGTTTCATCCAGCAGGACGTGACGGAGTTTTTGTTCTTGGACGGGCCGGTGGATTACGTGTGGCACTTCGCGTCTCCCGCCAGCCCGGTGGATTACGCGCAACTGCCCATTCAGACTTTGAAGGTTGGTTCGCTGGGCACGCACAAGGCGCTGGGGCTGGCGAAAGAGAAGGGCGCGCGCTTCTTGCTGACCAGCACGAGCGAGATTTACGGCGATCCGCTGGTGCATCCGCAGACGGAGGATTACTGGGGCAACGTGAACACGATTGGCCCGCGCGGCTGCTACGATGAGTCCAAGCGGTTCGCCGAGGCGATCACCATGGCCTACCATCGCCAACATGGGCTTCAGACGCGCATCGTGCGGATTTTCAATACTTACGGCCCGCGGATGCGGCTCAAGGACGGTCGGGTGGTGCCGGCGTTCGTGAGCCAGGCGCTGCGGAACAAGCCGATCACGGTGTTTGGCGAAGGCAAGCAGACGCGCAGCTTTTGCTACTGCTCGGACCTCATCGAAGGCATCTATCGGCTGATGATGAGCGATTACCACCTCCCGGTGAACATCGGCAACCCGCACGAGATGACAGTCTTGGAGTTCGCCCGGAAAATCATCAAGGGCACCGGTTCGAAGAGTAAAATTGTCCATCAGCCGCTGCCGCAGGACGATCCCAAGCAGCGCAAGCCGGACATCACCCTTGCGCGCAAGTTGCTCAAGTGGGAGCCGAAGGTGTCCTTGGCGGACGGCCTGGTGCGGACCATCGAGTATTTCCGGCAGAAGGTCTGAGCGCGGCCAAGCCCTTCCGGACGGGGGTTCGCGGCGGCTCCACTAAGCCAATCCCGCCTACGTGTTTTTCAGCATGGCGGATGGTGGGAATTGTTTTAATGTTTGACCCATCCAGACGCATCCGATACCAACGCGGCGTAAAGTCCGCCGTTTCTCAGTCGTATTGGCTGGGGCTGGCCCGTGGGTGGATGCGACGCTGAAATTTTTGGGCGATGTTAAAGTCTAAGTCATTTCTCTGCATTGATTTCGGGGCCACGACCCTCAAGGTCGCGGAGTTTGAGCCGAATGAGACGGGTTCGTTGCGGCTGAAGAATTACGCCCTGCGGAGCATGGGGCAGGCGGGGTTGGCGGAGGAGAACCGGGAGCTGGTCGTCCTCGAAGCACTGAAGGAGACGTTGACGGCGGGCGTGCAGGGTCCGTTCGGCGCAAAACGCATCAATGTCTGCGCTCCTGGGTTTCAGGTCTTTTCCAAGTTCGTGAAGCTGCCGGCGACGGATCCCGGCAAGGTTGCCCAGATCATCCAATACGAGGCCCAGCAGAACGTGCCGTTCCCGCTGGAGGAGGTCATTTGGGACTATCAGATTCTGGGCAGCACCCCTACTGGCGAACTGGAAGTGCTGCTGGTCGCCATCAAGAACGACGTGGTAGAAAGCCTCTTCCGCGTGGGCGAGCAGGCGAATTTGAACCTGAGCTTGGTGGACGTCTCGTCGGCCGCATTGTGCAACGCCTACCGGTTTAATTACGGCGACGCCGAGGGCTGCGTCATGTTGCTGGACATCGGTGCCCGCAGCAGCAACCTCCTCTTCTTCGAGGCGGGCCGGGTCTATTCCCGCTCCATCAACATTGGGGCCAACTCCATAACCTTGGACTTCGCCAACGAGGTGAAGATGAAGTGGGAGGAAGCCGAGAAGATGAAGATCGAGGAAGGCTTCGTCAGTTTGGGCGGTGCCTACGAGGAGCCCAGCAATCCCCAACAGGCGCTCATCTCCAAGATTGCGCGGCAGGTCATGACTCGTCTGCACATCCAGATGAATCAGACGATCCAGTTCTACCGTGGCCAGCAGGGCGGCTCGGTGCCGACCAAGCTGTATCTGGCGGGGGGAGCCTCGTTGCTGCCCTACACAGCCCAGTTCTTTGCGGAAAAGCTGAACCTGCCGGTGGATTACTTCAATCCCTTCCGGAACATCCAGATTGATCCAGCGGTCAACTTGGAGGACATGGCGCGGGTCGCGCACCAGTTCGGGGAAGTCGTGGGCTTGGGCATCCGCAACTTGGCCGAGTGCCCGGTGGAGCTGAACCTCATGCCCGCCAGCCACCTCAAGCAGCAGCAGTTGGGGGCCAAGGCGATTTATTTTGTGGCCTCGGTGCTCTGTCTGCTCGGCACCCTGCTGGCATTTGGCTGGTTTTTTGGCTGGATGACCCAGAAGAAGCAGGAGGCCTTGGCCGAGACTCGGGCAAAGATCGAACCACTGAAGCAAAACAAACAGAAGCTGGAAGCGGTCATTGCTGAAAACGTTGCCACCACCAATCTGATCGGACAGCTCAAGGACATCGTGCAAGATCGCTCCACTTGGCCGGCTTTGCTCGCGGGCATTCAGTCGGTGCTGGCGGCGGCACAGACCAATCATGGCATCAAGCCTGAAGTCGCAACTGGCACGGAGGGGAGCACCAACACCGCGACGGATGTCGTGGCCGCCGTCTGGATCGAAAAAATGGAACCCGGCAGTGCCGTAGCCCAGAGCCCGACCACATCTTCAAAGCGTCGCGCCCCAGCTAATCCAGGCATGGACCCGATGGGCGGGATGGCCGCACCGCCCGGCATGGCCCCTCCGGGAATGGCTCCCCCCGGCATGACTCCACCGGGCATGGCTCCACCGGGCATGGCTCCGCCGGGCTTTCCAGGGGGACTGCCGGGGCAGCAAGCAGTCGTTGGCCCCAAGGAAATTGCATTTCTAAGCGTGAGTTGCCGGGCGCTGAATCTGGTGCGCTACACCGCCAATGCGAACAACGTGTTCGTCAACAACCTCCACACCAACTTTCAGGCGGCGACCAACCTTTTCGTGGCTGAAGGCACTGCGCTCGCACAAGCCATTGAGGACACGACCAATCACACCTTTGGTTTCAACATCGTCCTTCAATTGAAGAACCCAATCCGGTTCTAGTCCAGCGGACCTATGCTGTGGATTAAACGCAATTTAGTGCTGGTGATTGGGATAGTGTTGTCCATCGGGCTCCTGGGTGGGGCGGGCTACTACCTGTATGACAATTACTTCGACAACGAGGATCAGCAAGTCCAGCTCGACCAGCTCAAGGGCGAGGTAGATCAGCTCAAGCAGGGGATTTATCCGAGCGATGAGAACATCAGTTTGGTGAAGAGCAACACCGCGCTGGCGGAAGCGTTCATCGACACTGCCAGCCGCCTGCTGGTCACTGAGCCTTACAAGCCTGTCGCCGCCGTGACCTTGCATAACCAACTGCCTACCATCATCGACCGATTGCGCCGCGACGCAACCAATGCCGGGGTCGAACTGCCGCCGAATTATCAGTTCACGTTTGGGGAGATCAAACGGCAGGCGAGCATCTTCCCCTACCAAGTGGAACCCTTGGTCAACCAGCTGAACGAAGTCACGGCGATTTGCGGTGTGTTGTTCAATGCCAAGGTCCGTGCCTTGGATGGCCTGCAGCGCGTGATGGCCTACAACGGCGACCCCGGCGGTCCGGACTTGCTCACGGATCTGGCCCAGCGCACCAACTCGGTGGCCACGAACTTGACCATCGTCTCGACCCCGTATCGGATTGTGTTCCGGGCGTTTTCCAGCGAGCTGTCGGCGGTGGTCAACGGCATTTCTTCAGCGAAGGAATTCATAGTGATTCGCCAGCTTGATGTGGACGCAGCGGCGACCGGCCGGGATGCGATGCAGCCTAGTGGAGTGCCCGGTGGGGCCATGGACCCGATGATGAATCCCTTTGCAGGTGCTGGCACGCCCGCGATGCGGTTGCCGGCGGGAACGCCCACTCCCGGAGCCCCCGCCCCGGGAGCGCCGCCCGGAGGTGCGCCCATGGCAGGCACCGGGGCCGCCCCTCGCCCCGCCATGCCTGCCCGTCCTGGCATGGCTGTTGCCCCCTCACCCGCCAAATCCACACTGGTTCCTGTGCTGGATGAAAAGCCGGTGCG
Source organism: uncultured Verrucomicrobiota bacterium (assembly GCA_903863315.1). GTDB lineage: Bacteria > Verrucomicrobiota > Verrucomicrobiia > Limisphaerales > SXTU01 > SXTU01. The sequence continues at coordinate 8,544 of CAIPBN010000219.1, forward strand.
GGTAACCATCGTCGTGGAGGTGGTCAAAGCAGTCCGTCGAACGCCACTGGCGGGGGCCGCGCAAGGGAAGTGACCTCATGGAATTTCTAAAGAATCATTACGAGAAGATCGTCCTGAGCGTGGTCCTGCTCTTGATGGCGACAGCGGCCGCGCTGTTGGTAGTGCAGGTCCGTTCGGTGGAGGAGGATTTGGGGGCATTTCGCAAAGTCATTGTGGAAACCGGCGGTCAGTCCGTGGAGCGCCCGAAGTCCAACCCTTATACTGCAATCCTGAGCAACGCCAACCCGCCGGTCGTGGACCTTGTCCAGCCGCACAAGGTTTTTAATCCTGAACGCTGGCTGATGGATACCAATCGCAATCTCATCAGTGGCAAGGACGTGGGAGTTGCCAAGTTGCAGTTGCTGGAAGTGCAGCCGATGCAGCTCAAGCTGGAGCTGGTTGTCAGTGGCAGTGCGGAACGGCAGAGCTATCTGGTCAACATCACCCGGGAATACGCGCAGAAAACCATCGATCAACGCCCCACCAAGCGAAGCGTCACCCTCAACTCCACCAACTACCTCGACGCCCCCAGCAAACAGCGTTTCATCGTTGCCCGCGCCATTGATGGACCGCCGGACAACCCAACGGTCACGCTCGATTACCAAGAGGCAGGCAAGGACATACAGAAGATCACTTTGACCAAGGATAAGCCCTTCAGCGCCGTGGTTGAATATGGCGTGAAGATGTTCTACCCGGTGGAGAAAATCGCCTTCCCGAACCCACTGCGGAAGGACGTGGTCTGGGAACGGAAGGATTCCCCGCTCGTCTTCGCCGGCGACACCAACATAATCGTTGAAATCACGGTCTCCAACGTGGTAGTCAGGGCCGTCTCAAATGATAAGACCACCACGATTCCCCTGTCGGGATCCCCGCCCACCACGGGTGCTGCCAAACCATGAGCCATCGTGGTGTCTTGAAGATCGGTAACCCTCCTCTCTCATGAAGAACAGAATTCTCGTCGGCGCGTTGGTGTGCTTGGCAGCGGTCTCGGTGTGGGCTGCCGCGCCGGCATTTGACCCGGCAACCATCGCCGAGGAAGAGGCCTTGCGCCGGCAGGAGCGCAAGCTGGTCATGGAGGAGAACCTGTCACGGGCCAAGCGCCTGCAGAAGGAAAAGGATTTCGCGAATGCCGCCAAGCTCTACGAGGAGGTCATCGGGCATGCCAAGCTCTTGGGGGGAGTGGACGCGGTGGCCAAGCAGTATCAGGAGGCCCTTGCCGGGTTGACCCACTGCCGCATCCAGATCGCCGTTGCCTTGCAGGAGAAATATGAGTTCAAGCAGGCGGCTGCCGAGGTGGACAAGGTGTTTCCTTTCGATCCGCAGAGTCCGGATGCGGAGAAGTTCAAGCGGTTCAACGAGAAGGTCGAATTCGCCCACAAGGGCCGGCTGCCCAGCCAGCAGGCTGTCACCCGCAAGCCTGAGTTGATGGAGGAGCGGGCGGCGGTGATGCGGTTGGTGCGCGACGGGCAGGTTTACTACGAGTTGCGTGAGTATGGTGAGGCCAAGAAGCGCCTTGAGGAGGCCATTGAGCAGGATCCGATCAACGACGCCGCCTACTACTACCTCCGGTTGATCATGGAAGCTGAATTTGAGGAGGAAGCGCGCAAGCGTGAACGCACCTACGGCTCCCGCGTGGTGGAGGTCAGCAAGAAGTGGAATGAGCGCACTCGCAAGGATTTGCCCATCCCGAATCCCTACTACAAGACCAATTCGGAGGTGCCGGGTCTGACCCATTCCAGCAAGGGTGCGCAACACATCAACCAAAAGCTGGACCAAATCCGGATTCCCGAGGTGGTGTTTGAGGGTCTGCCCTTGAAGGACGTCGTGGACAAGCTCATCGCGGATGTCAAAAAATACGATCCCGATAAGAAGGGTCTCAACTTCCTCATCAACAATATCGCTTTCGATTTTATTTCGCAGAACGCCACGGGGCCCGGAGGTGGTGCTGCTCCGGCAGCTCCGGCGGCCCCACTGCTCGACCCGATGGGCAACCCCATTGCTCCTGCCGGTGGTGCGGGCACAGCCAAACCCGACATCCTTACGGCGTTGATCAATATTCCCAACATCCTGACAGATCTCAGCCTGCGTCAGACGCTGGATGTGATCTGCAAGACTGCCGATGTGAAGATGCCCGACGGGCGCACGGCTGGACTCAAATTCTCAGTGGAGGAATACGCCATCACCTTCACGCCCAAGCTGCCTGAACAGGCGATGCTCTTTTCACGCATCTTTCGCGTGAATCCAGACACCTTTGTTCAAGGTTTGCAGAGCGTCATCTCCCAGCCCATTCAGGCGGTCTTTTCGGGTGCGGGTGGCGCAGGTGGACAGGGCGGTGGTGGTCAACAGGGCGGTGGTGGTCAACAGGGCGGCGGTGGTCTTGGTGGCGGTGGCGGTCAAGGTGGCCAAGGCGGTCAGCAAGGCGGCTCCGGGTTCTCGATTGCAGGTGTGTCTGTTGCCGGTGGTGGTCAGGGCGGTGGCGGTGGCGGTGGCGGTGGCGCCGGTGGTGGTGGTTTGGCCGGTGTCACCTCAACGAACTTGACCTCGGCGATCAATTCCCAAGTCCGGACCTACTTCGCGGCAGCGGGAGTTTCCAATCTGGGCGTGACCAACGGTCCGGATGCCACACAGGTATTCTTCAATGACCGCAACGGTTTGCTGCTCGTGCGTGCCTCTTTGCAGGATTTGGACATCATTCAACAGGCCATTGAGTTGCTGAATGTTGTCCCGCCGCAGGTATTGGTTGAGTCCCGGTTCGCGGAGATTAACCAGAATGACAGCAAGGCCCTTGGCTTCGACTGGTTCTGGGGCAATACACTGGCGGGCCCGTTGAACATGCAAGGTGGCACGGCACCTTCCTATCAAGGCACCCCTTCCCGGGCCAATCCCTTGGGAACCTTCCCTTCGCCAGCTTCCCCTCTGCCGTCTCTGGCCTCGGATGGCAATCTGACCAGCGGCGTGCTTTCACGAAACAATGCCCCCGCCTTGATGACCCTGTCCGGCATTCTCACTGATCCGCAGTTCCGGGTGGTGATTCGCGCTCTGGAGCAACGGGATGGAACCGACGTGTTGTCCGCGCCGAAAGTGATCACTGTGAGTGGCCGGCAGGCACAGATTCAGATTACTGACATTCGGACCATCATCACCGGCATCACGGTTGGCCAGAACACTGCGGGTGGTGGTGGCGCGGGTGGTGGCGCGGGTGGTGGCGCGGGCGGCGGTGGCGCGATTGGTTCCACGATTACTCCTGTTGTGCAAGCGTTGCCCACCGGGCCGGTTTTGGACGTGCTGCCCACCGTGGCGGCGGATGGCTACACCATCAACATGGCGCTCATTCCTTCCATCACGCAGTTCATCGGATATGACGCTGTGCCGCCCGAGTTCGCCGGTGCAATTCAGGCCCAATCAGTTGGTGCCGGCACCGTGGGTGTCTCACTGACCGCGACCGTCCCGTTGCCTCGCACGCGGGTGCGCCAGGTGGTCACGCAGTGCGTGGTCTGGGATGCGCAGACTGTCATGCTCGGCGGCTTGATTTCTGAGGACATCGTGAACATCAAGGACCGAGTGCCGGTGTTGGGGGATCTCCCGTTAGTGGGACGCCTGTTCCGGAGCGAGCAGAAGACGAACCAGAAGAAGAACTTGGTCATCTTTGTCACCCCGACCATCATTGACCCGGCCGGCAACCGGGTGCATACAGACGAGGAGATGCCCTTCATCCTGGCCAATACGCCGCCTCAACCCGCTGTGGTCCGCCAATAGTAGTTGTTCCTGCCTGCTCTGGTGGCCACTGTCTCCAACGCGGAACGCCCGCCTGCCGTCATTTTGCCCGCCGGCCCACGGTTGTTGATCGTGGATGGCCATGCCTACGCCTACCGGGCCTTTCATGCCATCCGTCAGCTTAATGCCCCGGATGGTTCGCCGACCAACGCCATTTACGGGTTCATCAAGATGCTGGGCAAGTTGCGCCAGCTTGCGGAACCCACTTATTTGCTGGTGGTTTGGGATGGCGGTCTCTCCGCGGAACGAACCGCGACGCTGCCAGGCTACAAGGCCCAGCGTCCACCGATGCCGGAGGGATTGGCCCGGCAGTTGGACGGGATTACGGAGTATTTACGGGCGGCGGGGATAGCCTCATGGTGTGAAGAGGGAGCGGAAGCGGATGACCGCATCGCGGCGGTGGCCCGTCATGCAGTGGCAGCGGGAGCGAGCGTGTTGATTGCCAGTTCGGACAAGGATTTCATGCAGTTGGTTGCCCCGCGAATTGGGCTGATAAATCCCAATGACCGAATCGAGCGCATCTGGACCGACGCCGAGGTGGTAGCCAAGACTGGAGTGCGGCCGGAGCAGATCGTGGACTGGTTGAGCCTGATTGGGGACAGCGTGGACAACATTCCTGGAGTGCGCGGAGTTGGCCCCAAGACGGCCACTGAACTGCTCCAGCGCTTTGGTTCGATCGACGGGCTTTACCTGCGACTGCCGGAAGTGAGCTCTGAACGGTTACGGACCAGTCTGGCTGCCGCCCGGGGGGACATGCGCCGAAATCAGGAGCTTATCCGGCTCCGCGAGGAGGTGGGCAACGGGTTCGATTTGGCCGAGGCCCGTTTGCGGGAGGAAGAAAGCGCCCGTTTGATGGACTTGTTCGGCCGGTGGGGATTTCGCTCCATGCTGGCTGAAATAGCCGTCCGACAGCAACCGACCCAATGCCAGCTTTTATGATTCAGGCAACCTATTCAGCACAGCTTAAACAAAGGGCGATTTTGGCCGAAACTCCGTAGTAGTCCGTAGGTCTTCCGGGCAAGAAAGCGTGGACATTGCCAGGGGTCTTTGTTAGTCCTAATCAAAACGTATGCCGTCCTTTTTACGAGCACTTGCAAGCTTCCTTGCCTTGCTCACCGTCCTCATCGGGAGCGCGGCTGCATATGCTCAGGACGATTACTCACGGCAGGCTGGCGAATATGCCCTTTCTGGGCCTTTGCCCGGTGACCAGACCCGTCCGGCGCTCGCTTTTGGCCCGACCGGCGGCTACGTGGTCTGGCAGGACAATGTCACCGACGGAGACGGCAGCGGCATCAGCGCGCAGCGCCTCAACGACAACCTGTCAGGCACGCTGGCTCCATTCCGGGTTAATCAGATGGCGGCTGGCTATCAGGAGTTTCCGCAAGTGGCAGTGCTTCCCAACGGTGGGGCGGTGTTCGTCTGGCAGGGTGGTGTGCTCGGCTTCCAAAAAATCTACGCGCGCTTCATGAACGCTGACGGAACCTTTGCCACGGATGACATTTTGGTGGGTGCGGACACGAATCAACCCAGCTTGCATCCGGCTGTGGCTGTGCTTACGAGTGGAGAAGTGGTTGTGGTCTGGAGCCGGATGGAAGGAGACGGGCATCTGCAGGGGATCTGCGCGCGGCGATTGTCTTCCGCTGGTGGCTTGCTCGGACCGGAGTGGGTGGTGAATCAGACTGCCACCTATAATCAAAGCAAACCCGCCGTTGCGGCCTTGGCCGGGGGCGGCTTTGCGGTGGCATGGGTGTCGGAATCCATCCGGGGTAGTGACCCGTTGGTGGCTGAAGGCGGAACCGATGCCATCGCGGTGGACATTTTGGCTCGGCGTTTCGATGCGGTCGCCCAGCCGGTGGCCGGTGAGTTCAAGGTCAACACCCAGACCTACTTGTGTAATCATCCAGCCTTGGCCCCAACTGCGGCGGGCGGGTTTACCGTGGTCTGGGAGCAACGCGACGCACTGGTGCGGACCAACGGCTTGGATGTGCTCGCGCGGACCTACGACAATAACGGAGTGCCTATTGCCGCCCCGGTGGTGGTGAATGCAACCGGGTATGGGGACCAATACGCTCCCCGGGTGGCGGTGCATGGTCAAACTCACATGGTCGTCTGGACCAGCTTGGGACAAGATGGTTCGTATGAGGGCGTGTATGGTCGGGCGCTGACCGCCTCGGGGTCGCCAACCGGGAATGAGTTTCGCGTGAACACCACGACTTTGAATCGCCAGGATCATCCAGTCGTGGCAGCTGACGGAACCGGCCGGTTATTGGTAGTCTGGTCGAGTTTCACCGGGGTGGCGGCGGGAGTTGACCTGTATGCCCAGCGTTACGCGTCCGCCCAGCCAGTGCCCACACCCGCAGCTCCGCGGGTAAATGCACTTAGCCACTCACGGCTGATTATTTCATGGGCGGAGCTGGCAGGTTATGACCTCCAGCACTACGCGGTCTTCGTGGATGCCAATCCTGACGCCTTGCTCGTCACCAACCAGATGGTGGTGATCAGCAATCTGGTGGCCGGCAGCGAGCACACCGTGCGCATGGAATATGTGTTGCGGGATGGGCGCCGCTCCGCGCTTTCTGATGCAGGAGCGGGGACTACTTGGGGGGATGATTTCAACTTTGACGGGTTGCCAGACGATTGGCAGGCCCGTTATTGGGGAGCAAATCCGGTCCGATGGCCGGCAGGCAGCGCGGACACCGATGGCGACGGGGCGAGCAACTTGCAGGAATTTCTGGCCGGCACTGATCCGACTAACCAGGCCAGTTCACTTCGCTTGGGCATGACCCGCAACGGACAGGGTCTTTGGCTGAACTGGAACACGGAGCCGGGCCTCGTCTATCAAGTCCAGGTATCCACCAACGCGATTGACTGGCTGAATCTGGGGCGAGCCCGCTTCGCCCCCGGTGGGACTGACGCGCTGGCTGTGGGCGGTAGCGATGTGCGCTTGTATCGAATCATACGAATGAGATGAACCCGACCATGCGACATCTCTTCGCCAGCATGCTGGCCGCGGTCGCGCTGCTGGGCACCGCTTGCCAAAGCTTGGCCTTTTCGCTCATGGGCCCGCCCGCGAGCTGGCAGACTTCGGCGATTGGATACAACTTGGCGGCTGACGTGGGTGCGCCCATGAATCTCAGCGAGGAGTATCGCATCACGATGCCGACCTTGAATTACGGCTATGACGCGACTTTCCTGAACTTCTTTGGCTCGAATGGCGTGGTGGCGGTCGAGGCTGCGATGACCATCCTGAACAACATCCCAGATGTCAGAACGATGAGCTACAGGTTGACCGAGTTTCCCCTGCAAGCAGTCGGACCGGCGAACAGCACTGCGGCCAACCTGCAAATCCGTGATCTCAAATCAGCCACCCTCTCCACCGTATTGGGGCAGATGGGACTGGCCAGTCCGGAGCGCTGGGTATTCTCGCTCCGGGACCGGATCGTGGTGGGGAATGTGACGAACTACATCGTCATTCAGCGCAACTTCGATCCCGTTAACTGGAATCCCACCAACACCGTCAACGGAGTGCTTTACACCTATACCGTTCGCGATCCGGTGCCCAACCAGCTCACCACCTATTCGGACGCGGTGGAGTCACCGGCCGATGGCCGGACCGTCAACCCGTTCTTGTCCGTGGCGGGTGTGGATGATGGTGGTGGCTTGGGTGCGGGACAGTTTTTCACCAGCCTGACACGGGATGATTTTGGCGCCTTGCGATACTTGCTCCGGTTCAACAACGTCAATACGGAGCAAATTAATATTGGCACCGGAGGTTTGGGCGGCAGCGGCATCACGCTGATACCGTTTGACTCACCCTACAGCTTCCCCAGCGGCACCAACGGGAGCAACACGATCAGCACCAACTTGCCCATTGATCTCGCCCGTCGCCCGGGCATTGGGAAAGTGTCGTTCCGTTCCCTGCCGATTGATTCGTTGCTGGGCATCAACATCCTCCCGGTGACCAATCGCTACACGGATTATTACTATCACCCGACCAATCTTTATCTCACCAATCAGAATCTTCAACGGGTGTCCACGCTGCCGGATATTCTGTTTTCAGCCGGTGACCTTTCTACGGGACAGCTCATTACCGGTGCAACGTTATCCCGGCCGACCAGCGCGCGCTGGGCTAACTACGCGGCTTTGCCGGGCAACAGTTCGATCGGAGGGACAGGCACTGCGCCTGGGCCGGGGGTGATTCCTGAAGGCGATGGCACCAGCGTAGCGATCCCGATCATTTTCGACACTCTGGGGCCGGCACGCATCAATTTCCAAAGCGGCGGCGCTCGGTTTCTTGATGAGCGCAGTGCTCGGCTCAACGGGGTGTGGGGGTTCTTTGACACTACGACCATTTATTCGGTGTTCCCCGATGGGCTGACGATTCAGGATCTCGAGCGGCAACTATACGGACCATGAGGGCATTTTTGGCATCAGTTGGCATCCAGTTGCCTAAAGTTGTGGCGCTTTCCAAGTGCCTGCCTAGGCCTTTGCGCTGGTCACCTGCTGGGGCGTTGTGGATCGCCATGCTGCTGGTCTTTGGTGGACCGGGACCGGTGCGTGCCACGGTGTCGGTGTTCACGAATTTTTCGGATGTGGTCAATCCCCAGATCGAAGCTACGACAGTGGTCAACTTTGGCACAATCAACGCCAGCGGTTCTTCCTTGTTTCAGTTGCAGCACAACCTGAATTTCAGCAACACGATCAGTGGAAAAGTATTGGGAACAGTTGGGTTTCAACTCGAGTTCATCACCAACACTTCGCGCTTCCCGTCTCACAACATCTTGAACCAGGGGCTCTTTTCTGCGCCGACGCTCTTGCTGTCCGCCACCAACCTGATCAATTCAGGCGAGCTTCGCGGGGCGGATTTGGTCAGCCTCCGCGGACAAAATGTCACGCTGGCCCGCTCCATCCTGTCCGCCTCCGGTGCCGGCACGGCCAGCTCGGGGTTTCGTTTGGTGGATACCAACGGTTCGGTGTCGTATCAAAACCCCAGTTCCACGATTGACCTCTATTGGGGGGCGGGCACTGGGGATGTCATGACGGCGTCCTCGGGTGGTTCGCTATTCTTGCCGTTGTTGGATTTTCCCGGATTTGGTTTTCGGCCACCCCAGGCGGTTTCTCCCTTCCATGAAGTTCAGTCCGTTCAGGCCGGGTTCGGGGCGTTGACGACTTTCGAGAGAATTACCGGAACCAATTTCATATCCTATGCCCGCACCAATCAGCAGGGCACCAATGTGAACATTCAGGTTGTGTTGGTTCAGACCAACACCGCCGCCACCAATGTCGCGGTGGATGTCCGCTTCACCTCCGGCTTCGGGGCGAATGCGTTTTCTGGAAATGTCCCGCTGGTGCGCTTCAGCACATTTGGGACGGACATCACCACGGGCACGCCCTACACCAACAGCCTTTATTTCTTGGACCGCATCAACACGCTGACAAACGCTGTTTTGGCGGCCAATTTGCAGGCCGGTTCTTCCCGTCCGTCGGCCTACGAATTCATTCGCAGCACGAGCTTGGACGCCAATTTCATCCCGGGTGTCGGGATCACCAGCAACGCAAACATCGCGAACATCTCCTTTTATCAGGCTGGGTATGTGGTGGACACGGTCACGAACCACAGTTATGCCGCGTGGCAGGTGGGCGTGGGCAACTCCGCCCTGATTCAACCCGGGGCTGCCAACTATGTGGCGCATTTGGATGATCCCACCAATTTCCCCGGCCGGGTGGAAGTCACCGCCAACAATCTGGACCTCGGACTGACCCGCATCAGTGCCGACAATCTGGTCAGCATTCGGGCCACGAATCTGCTGAGCAGCGTCGGCACGCTGATTGATGCGCCTTTCATCCAGGTCAACATTGCTAACACCAACACAACATTGATTTTGACCAATTTCGCCACGGCACAAGTGGCCCGGCCCAACGGCACGGTTTCCTTTTACAGCACTGTGTGGACGAATTCACTCACCAACGCGGCCACTCAGTTGAACTTGCGATACCATGTGCTCATGGTGGACGCCTCCCAGTTGGTGGGGATTTCGCCTGTCACCCTTCAGGAATTCTCCGCGTTGGGCACCAATGTCATCATCAATAACACGCTCAATATCGGTCGGCTCGTGCAGGTGGATTCGCCGGCGGTGACCTTTACGGCCTCCAGTTCCCTCACCTTGCCATCGCTCGGGGCGACGAACCTTGTCTCCGCCAATTTCCCCAGCCTGACGCACTTCACAAATTTTGGCAGCATCACGGTGCCATTCCAGTGTGCGCTGGGCAGTGATCGCCCGTTGCCATTGACCTATTTTGCCCAACGCGGGGCGCTGGTGGCTGACAGCATCACGATTCGGGCGACCGAATTCGAGAGCTCGGGAACCAATCGCACGCGCTCCTTGTCCACTTCCGGCAGTGCCTTGGGCGGACCGATTTCCATCACCGCGGATTCCGCGAAGTTCGATGGTGGAACGGCGGGCGGGGTCATCTCGGCTGGAGGCAGCGTCTTCCTCACTGGCAACGACATCAAGCTCCGGAGCCATCAGGTGACCACCTCGGGCACGCTGTTCCTGACAGCGACCAACTCGCTGGCGGACACTGGATCCAGCGGCACCAATCGAATCAACTGTGCGCTGGGCTTTTACCTGACGGTCAAGCCCCGCTTGGGTGACTTGCTGGGCACCACCATTTACACCACGGCTCCTTTCATCGGTGATGTGCCGCATGTATGGGCAGGAACCGATCAGGGCCCGACTCCCGCCGGGTATTTGAACAACTCTGCCTTGGGGCGCCTGGTGCTGGACACGGGCACCAACACGTTCTCGCAAAACCGGCTGGTGTTCAGTGGCGCTGGCTCCAGCAACGCGCTTTATGTGGACTACTTGGAGCTGTCCGGAACGCTGACGAATGATCTTTTGTCGCATTTGGTGGTGGCGACCAACATGACCATCTACTTCGCCAATGCGAATGTTCCGGTGGAAGTTCTGGATGGACAGCTGGGCGGGCGATTGCGCTGGGTGCGCGATTACGCGGGCATCAATTCAGGAGTGGATGTTCGGCTGGCGGATGGCCGGACAGTGAAGGTGAACGCGGCCAAGCTCACAAGCCTTGTGTTGGATTCGGACGCGGACGGCACCGTGAACGGCAGTGATCTCAGCCCCTTTGACGGGGTGAACATCGAGAATGAGGTGACGTTCGTGAACGTTCCGCCGCTCACGGCGTTCATCAAGTGGGAGGCTGCCAGCCAGACCGCCTACCAGATCACGGTGAACACCAACCTCCTAACCGATGGTTGGAATCTGGTCGCCACTGTCACCAACACCGCTACGACGAATCGGGTGATGACCTTCTCAGAGCCTGTTCCGGCCGGCGGCACGGAGCGTTATTACCGCGTCTCGTATCAACCCTGATTCCGCCCAATGGCAGCAACCAATCAGCAGCAGGAGCAAACAGGGGGATCCGGCGTCATGCGGCAGTGGTGCCGCGTCCTGCGGATTGCCGCGGTGACGGTGCTTTTCAGCTTGGGCGGTTCCGAAGCTCTCGCACAGGCCGACCGGGTGCCGTTCATCATGATGGACGGGAAGCGGGTGCATCCCACCAGCGTGCTCGTTAAGTATGGGCCGCGTGTGACGGCTGCCAACGTTGGGGCGACGCTTCAGGCGGCGAACTTGCGGGTCGTGAAGGAGCTGTCCGTCCCCTCACGCTGGGCGCTTTTGGACTCGCTGCCACAGGCACCGCAGACACCGCCCGGCGAGGAAGCCCGCGCGCTTCGGGATCGAATCGATCAACTCCGGCAATCCGGCCAGTTTGAGAGTGTGGAGCCCGACTATGTTCGGCAGCTCAACCTGCTTCCGCCCGACACGTTTTTTCAAGACGGGACTCTCTGGGGCTTGCGGAACACTGGTCAGTCTGGCGGCGTGGCCGGGGCGGACATCAATGTCACGAATGCATGGGACATCACCGTCGGCAACACCAACGTCATCATCGCAGTTTTGGACTCGGGCATCCGATATGACCATGTGGATCTCGCCGGCCAGATGTGGCGAAACCCCGGCGAAATCGCTGGCGATGGCATTGATAACGACGGCGATGGCTTCATTGACAACGTTTTTGGCATCAATGCGTTGACTGGTTCAGGTGATCCGAACGATGACAATGGCCACGGAACGCATGTGGCGGGGACCATTGGTGCCGCGCCCAACAACGGCCAGTCCCATGTGGGTGTGGTGTGGAATTCGCGTTTGATGGCGGTCAAGGTGGCGGATCGGTTTGGTTTTCTTACCTCCAGCGCGATCATCGCCGGTGTGGATTTCGCGATTTCAAAGGGAGCCAAAGTCATCAACGCCAGCTTTGGCGGCTACTTTTTTTCCCAGGCTGAATTTGATGCCTACCTCCGCGCCCGCAACGCGGGCATCCTCGTGGTGGCAGCGGCGGGCAATGATGGGATCAACACGGATATTCAGCCGCACTACCCGTCTTCCTACCAGCTCGACAACATCATTGCCGTGGCTGCTTTGGACCGCAGCGACCGGCTGGCGAGCTTTTCGAACTATGGGCGGACCAGCGTGCATTTGGGCGCGCCGGGCGTTGAGATCACCTCCACCTACAACACGTCATCCACCAGCTACCAGCAGTTGCAGGGGACCAGTATGGCCGCCCCGCATGTGGCTGGCGTGGCGGGATTGGTTTTTGCGCTCACCAACACCATCACTGTCAGCGAGGTCCGGAACCGCATTTTGTTTACGACGACGCCGGTGGCTGCCTTGGCGACCAACACCATCCAGAATGGTCGGGTGAACGCCCATCGGGCCCTGACAACCGTGCAGGACAACTTGCTGGAGGTGCTGGTCTCTCCGGCATCTGGTTCGACCCTGCTGGCTGGATCAACGGTGACTTTCACGGTCGAAGTGAGCGACTTGTTGCCAGTTAACAACGCCACCGTGGTGGGCACGATCCCGGGATTGTTCACCAACCAAGTCTTCTTGAA